>JBILPY010000011.1:0-23921 GCA_044373575.1 Prosthecobacter sp.
ATCAAAACTACGCGCTGCGGCTGCAAACGGTGAAGGGCGGCGGCGCTCAGATCGGTTTTCTCTTTTACAGCGCGGACGAACCGGGCCGAAAAGGCGATGGGCATCGCTGGTGGTCCAACAACACCATGCCGCTGCAGGGCTGGCATCACATCGCGCTGACCTACACCTTTGGTAAACCGGAGAGTATCAAGGGCTTCATCGACGGGCGTCCCACCGATGGCGTCTGGGACGCGGGCGGTGCCACGGATCGTGCGCCGGTGACGGATGGCGACGCGCTGGTGCTAGGCAGCGGTTACAATCTAACCGCGCCGCATTCCTTCAAAGGCTGGCTCGATGAAGTGGCCATCTACCGAGGCCCCATCGACATCGAGGCGCTGAAGTCGAAGTATCAGTTCGTCCAGCCACCGCCGCCGATTGCGAAAAAGGATGTGCCTGCGGGCCGGGTCCTCGTGCAACTCGCCGAGGAAGGCATGCCGGATGCAAACGCGTGGCCGAACGAGCCGCCGAAAGTCGGCGAAACCTACACGGAGGACGTGTTCGGCTTTCTGGATGTGCCGCAGAAGTATGTGGAAACGGGTGTGCGCGGAGATCGTCATGTGCCCTTCCTGTTTCGGGCCGCTGCCAGCGTGACTTTCCCGAAAGGCAGGCATCGCCTGCTGCTGCGGGCACGGGGTGCCACGAATCTCCACATCGACGGCAAAACCGTGCTCACCACGCCTTTCCCACCGAGCGACAGCAGCGGTCATCATCTCGTGGCCGAACAGAATGAGTATCTCAACCTCGGCCCTGACTTCCGCTTCGCCCCGCCGGGGAATCGCGAATCGTGGTGCGAGTTTGAAGGCACGGGCAAACCACAGTTTCTCGTGCTGGAGACTCTGGTGGGTAGCTACATCGGCAAAAGCATCCGCCGGCCTGAGCTCGGCGAAACCGTCGTCGCCTGGTCAAAGCAGGGCACGGAGACCTGGCAGATCGTCACGCCGGGAAAACGCTTGGTGCCTTTCAACGACGCGGCCTGGGCCGAATACGAAAAGGAACGCAACGCTCACTACGACGTCATCAACACCAAGAAGCGTGCCGAACTGCGTGCGAAGTCCGATCCTTATTGGGCCAAGCGCCGCGAAGCAGCGAAAGCGTGGCTGGCAAAGACGGAGCCAGTTCATGTGCCGGAGCTTCCCCAAAACTTTCCTGCCAGCAACGAGATCGACCATTTCGTCGCCACACGCATTGCTGGCGTGAAGGCGCAGGACTCGCACAAAGGCAGCCTCGACTTTTTCAAAGACATCCAGCCGATTCTCGAAGCCAAGTGTACCGAATGCCATCGCGGCACGAAGGCCAAAGGCGATCTGAAGCTGGACTCCCTCGCGGACGCTGCCGCCGCCATCAAACCCGGCCATCCTGACGCCAGCGAACTCATCGCCCGCATCACCTCCGATGATGAAGACGAGATCATGCCGCCGAAAGGCAAGCCGCTAACCAAGGATGAGATCACCATGCTCACGCAATGGATCAAGGAAGGCGCGCACTGGCCGGACATCCGCGCTGATCACCTCACGCTCACACCGCTCGCGGATGATCTGACCTTCCTGCGCCGTGTTTACATCGACACCGTCGGCGTGCCACCGTCGCTGGAAGAGATCGAGAGAGTAATCCCGGGCTTTAGCCCGTCTGCACCTGGAGACGGGCTAAAGCCCGCAAATACTCTCAACCGCGCCGCCGTGATCGACACACTCCTCAGCAACCCGCGTTGGGCCGACAACTGGATGGGCTACTGGCTGGATGTGCTGGCGGAAAATCCCAACATCCTCAACCCCACGCTCAACAACACCGGCCCCTTCCGCTGGTGGCTCTACGAGTCGCTGCGGGACAACAAGCCGATGGATTTCTTCGTCACCGAACTGCTGCGCATGAAAGGCAGCGAGCGACTCGGCGGACCGGCCGGCTTTGCCACCGCCTCACAGAACGACGTGCCCATGGCGGCGAAGGGGACGATCATCGGAGCGGCCTTTCTTGGCGTGGAAATGAAGTGCACCCGCTGCCACGACTCACCCACCGGCAAATCACTCCAGCAGGACCTCTTCGCCGTCGCCGCCATGCTCGGAAAAAAAGAAATCGAAGTGCCGAAGACCAGCAGCGTGCCCATGGACAAGATCCACGCCAGCGGCCGCAAGCCGCTCATTCAGGTCACACTCCAGCCCGGCACCAAAGTGCAGCCGAAGTGGCCCTTCGCTGAGTTTTGCGACGAAGCCGCCGTGCAGCTCGCCGAAGATCCGAAAGACACGCGTGATGCACTGGCCGCCATGATCACCGCGCCCCAGAACGAGCGCTTCGCCCAGGTCATCGCCAACCGCGTGTGGTCACGCTTCATGGGCCGCGGCATCGTCGAGCCGGTCGAAGACTGGGAAAAAGGCAGGCCCACGCATCCCGAACTGCTGAAGTGGCTTGGCCGCGAACTCGTGCGCAGCGGTTACGACGTGAAGCACCTCGCCCGCCTCATTTTGAACAGCCACGCCTATCAACGCGCCAGCGATCTCGCGCTGAAACAAACCAGCCCGCTTTACACCAGCCCCGCGCCACGTCGTTGGCAGGCCGAGCAGATCGTGGACAGCCTCTTCGCCGCCACCGGCAAGCCCTTCCACACCGAGGAAGTCTGCCTCGACATCGACAACACCCGCGAGATCCAAAACGCCATCCATCTCGGCAAACCACATCGCTCCTGGATGCTCGCCAGCACCAGCAATGAGCGCGACCGCCCCAGTCTGGCCCTGCCACGCATCCAGGCCGTGAGCGATGTGCTCGCCGCCTTCGGCTGGCGTGGCGCACGGCAGGACCCTGTCAGCAAGCGCGACACCGAACCCAACGTCCTCCAGCCCGCCATCCTCAGCAACGGAACCCTCGGCATCTGGCTCACCCGCTTGAGCGACGACCACGGCATCACCGAGTTCGCCTCGAAGGAACAATCCCTCGATCAATTCATCGACCGCCTGTTCCTCAAACTCCTCACCCGCTATCCCACGACTGAAGAGCGCGAACTTTACACGAAGCACCTCGCTTCCGGTTACGACACGCGAGTCTTGAAACTTGAAACCTCAAACTCGAAACCTCAAAGCCCCCGCATCCGCGAAAAATATGTCAGTTGGTCCAACCACGTGAACGACGAAGCCAACGTCGTGCGCGTCGAGCAGGAAAAAGCCGCCCGTCGAGGCGACCCACCCACCGAAAAACTCGACGCAGCCTGGCGCACGCGAATGGAAGACGTGCTCTGGGCCATGCTAAACGCCCCCGAGTGGGCTTTCAGCCCGTGAAACCGCAGGCCACGGTCCTGCCAGCCGCCCCTCACGAAAGTGGGGTGCGCTGGGTGCTGAAAGAGCCTCCAAACCGCCGTTAATGAGAGCATGACGCGTTACGTCCTCCTCAGCACCCTCTTCCTCACCTCCGCCGCCATCGCTCAAAACGACAGCGCGGGCAACGACGTCTCGGACAAGCCCAAGCTCGCGCCGGTCATGCAGTGGCGCTTCGATGACGCCAAGGAGATCGGCCCGCGCGCGCCGACGTATCCAGGCTTTCCTGAAACCAACACCGCCATGCTTTTCGCCGGCGATGGCAAGAAGTCCGTCGTCGAGGTGAAGGACAGCGAGGCGCTGCGCTTTGGCCTCAATGAGACGATCACCCTCGAAGCCTGGGTCAAGACAGCGGGCCTGACTGGCGCGCCTTATATCATCGGCAAGGGCCGGCTCGGCACCAAGGAGTTCGGCGTGAACAATCAAAACTACGCGCTTCGTCTCCAAGAAGGCAAAAGTGGTGCGCAGATCGGCTTCCTCTTCGCCAGTGCCAGCGTGCCCGGCGGTGAGAAGGGCGACTGGCATCGCTGGTGGTCGAAAGCCACGCTGCCAAACGCAGGCTGGCATCACATCGCCGTCACCTACACTTTTGGTAAACCGAAGAGCATCAAGGGCTACATCGACGGACTCGAAACAGACGGCGACTGGGACATCGGCGGTCCCACGGATCGTGCACCCGTGACGGATGGCGATGCTCTGCTGATCGGTTCCGGCTCCACTCGTGTCGCCACGCATTCCTTTCATGGCTGGCTTGATGATGTGGCGATCTATCGCGGCCCCATCGACCTCGACACGCTGAAGTCGCGCTATCGCTTCGTGCCACCGCCGCCGCCCATCGCGAAAAAAGATGTGCCCGCTGGTCGTGTGCTCGTTCAGCTCGCGGAAGAAGGCATGCCCGACGCCAGCGCCTGGCCCAGCGAGCCGCCGAAAGTCGGCGAAACCTACACGGAAGACGTTTTCGGCTTCCTCGACGTGCCACAGAAGTATGTCGATACCGGCGTGCGCGGTGAGCGCCATGTGCCCTTCTTGCTGCGTGCAGCGGCGAGCATCACCTTCCCCATAGGCAAGCATCGGCTGCTGCTGCGTGCTCGTGGTGCCACCAATCTCTACCTCGACGGCAAGACGGTCCTCAACACGCCCTTCCCGCCGAACGACAGCGATGGGCATCACCTCGTGGCCGATCAAAAAGACTACCTCGACCTCGGCCCCGACTTCCGCTTCGTGCCGCCCGGCAATCGCGAATCGTGGTGCGAAATCGTCGGCACTGGCAAGCCGCAGTTCATCGTGCTGGAGACGCTGGTCGGCAGCTACGCGGGCAAAGCCGTCCGCCGTCCTGAGCTTGGCGAAACCGTCGTCGCGTGGTCGCCAGCAGGCAGTGAATCATGGAAGCTGCTTACGCCCGGCAAACGCGAAGTGCCTTACACCGACGCTGGTTGGGCCGCCTATGAGGCCGAGCGCACCGCGCACTACGATCAGGTGAATGCCAAAGCCCGCGCCACCATGCGCGCGCAGTTTGACGGCTACTGGTCGAAACGTCGCGATGCCGCCAAGCAGTGGCTCACGAAGTCCGAGGAAGTCAAAGTTCCCGAGCTGCCTAAAGGTTTCCCAAAAGGCAACGCCATCGACAACTTCATCGCCGCGAAGATCGCCGTCGTGTCCGAACAAGCCACGCACAAAGGCAGCATCGACTTCTTCAAAGATGTGCAGCCGCTGTTTGAATCCAAGTGCATCGAATGCCATCGCGGTGCCAAGGCCAAAGGTGGCCTGAAGCTCGACGCACTCGCCGATGCCCTCAAAGGCGGCGAATCCGACGGCGCGGCCATCGAGCCCGGCAAACCGAAGCACAGTGCCCTGCTCACCCGCATCCTTTCCGATGACGAAGACGACATGATGCCGCCCAAAGGCGAGCGCTTGAGCAAGGATCAGGTCGCTTTGCTAACTAAATGGATCGAAGAAGGCGCGAACTGGCCCGAGATCAAAGCCGATCACCTCACGCTCACGCAGCCTGCTGACGACCTCACCTTCCTCCGCCGCGTCACGCTCGACACCATCGGCGTCGTGCCATCGCTGGACGAGATCGCCTCTTTCCAGAAGAATCCCGACCGCGCCGCTGTCATCGACAAGCTGCTCGCCGATTCACGCTGGGCCGATCATTGGATGGGCTATTGGCAGGACGTGCTGGCGGAAAATCCAAACATCCTCAACCCCACGCTCAACAACACCGGGCCCTTCCGCTGGTGGCTCTACGAGTCGCTGCGGGACAACAAGCCGATGGATTTCTTTGTCACCGAACTGCTGCGCCAGAAAGGCAGCGAGCGTCTCGGCGGACCCGCTGGCTTTGGCACCGCCTCACAGAACGACGTGCCCATGGCCGCCAAGGGCACCATCGTCAGCGCCGCCTTCCTTGGTGTGGAAATGAAGTGCGCTCGCTGCCACGACTCACCCACAAACAAGTCCATGCAGGAAGACCTCTTCCAACTCGCCGCCATGCTTGGTTCCAAAGAAATCGAGCTGCCACTCACGAGCAGCGTGAACATGGACCGCTTCAAGACACTGTCGCGCAAACCGCTCATCACCGTCTCGCTCAAGCCCGGCACCAAGGTGCAGGCGAAGTGGCCCTTCGCCGAGTTCTGTGATGAGAGCGCCGCCTCGCTCGCCAGCGATCCGAAGGACTCGCGCGACCAACTCGCCACCATGATCACCGCGCCACAGAACGAGCGCTTCGCCCAGGTCATCGCCAACCGCATCTGGTCACGCTTCATGGGCCTCGGCATCGTCGAGCCCGTCGATGACTGGGAGAAAGGCAAGCCCACTCATCCCGAGTTACTGAAGTGGCTTGGCCGTGAATTCGTGGGTGGAGGTTACGACGTGAAGAAGCTCGCCCGCATCATCCTCACCTCAAATGCTTACCAGCGCGCCACTGACAATACGCTGAAGGAAACCAGCCCGCTCTACACCAGCCCCGCACCGCGTCGCCTCTATGCCGAGCAGATCGTGGATAGCCTCTTCGCCGCCACCGGCAAGCCATTTAAAACCGAAGAAGTCTGCCTCGACATCGACAATCAGCGCGATCTCAAAAACGCCATCCATCTTGGCAAACCCAGCCGTTCCTGGATGCTCACCAGCACCAGCAACGAGCGCGACCGCCCCAGCCTCAACCTCCCGCGCATCCAGGCCGTCACCGACGTGCTCGGCGCTTTTGGTTGGCGCGGAGCCCGTCAGGACCCCACCAGCAAACGCGATGCCGACCCGAACGTCCTCCAGCCCGCCATCCTCAGCAACGGCACCGTCGGCATCTGGCTCACGCGTTTGAGCGACGACCACGGTGTCACCAGCCTCGCCTTGAAGAAGCAGCCTGTGGATCAATTCATCGACCAGCTCTTCCTCAAACTCCTCACCCGTCACCCCAGCGCCGAAGAGCGCGAGCTTTACACTAAGCATCTCACCGAAGGCTATGAATCACGTATCAGCACAGCCCAGACCACCGAGATCAAATCCACCCGCACCCGCACTCCTTATGTGAGCTGGTCCAACCACCTCGACGCCGAAGCCACCAACGTCCGCATGGCCCAGGAAGCCGCCGCCCGCACCGGTGACAAACCCACGGACCGCCTTAACGCCGACTGGCGCCAACGTCTCGAAGACATCCTCTGGGCCATGCTCAATGCCCCCGAATGGGCATTCAGTCCGTAATGGTAAAACCTTGAAACTTTGAACCTGAAACCCGAGACTCTACCCATCATGAAACGCCGCTCTTTCCTCACCTCCGCCGCTGCCTTTGGTGCTTCGCCCTTGTTTGCGAACAACACGCCCATCCACACGCCGAAGGGCAAGGCAGAGCATTGCATCTTCATCTGGCTCGGCGGTGGCATGGGGCAGATCGACACTTTTGACCCGAAGAAGCTCGGTGACAATCTGGGCAAGCCGCAAGCGGCGGGTTCGCTCTATAAGGCCATCGACACCACGGTCAAGGGAGTGAAGCTGACTGAGCACCTGGGCAAGACGGCGAAGGTGATGGAACACGTCACGGTGATGCGCACGGTGAACCACCACGTCATCGACGAACACGCCTTCGCCACAAACATCGTCCACACAGGCCGCATGATCTCCGGCAACGTGGTGTATCCGAGCATCGGCTCCATCATCGCCAATCAGCGTGGTGCGGCCAGCGCTGACGTGCCGGCTTACATTCTCATTGGTTATCCGAACGTGAGCCGTGGACCAGGCTTCCTCGGCGCGAAGAGCGGCTACGTCTATCTCACCGACACCAACACCGGCCCAGCGGGCTTCACGCGGCCTGAATACGTCGATGAAAAGCGTGCGGAGATCCGCCACCAACTTCTGAAGCCGCTGATGGCACGCACCTCGAAAGGTTCCGCTGCCGCGGACTACGAAATGGCTCAGCAGGAAGCGCTTCGCCTCGCCGGACCCAAGTTCATGCGCCACTTCAATCTCAAGGAAGAGCCCGACACGCTGCGCAACGACTACGGCGGCGAGTTCGGCCAGCGTTGCCTGCTTTCACGTCGCCTCGTCCAAGCCGGCGTGCGCTTCATTGAGGTCTCTCACAACCTGAACTTCATGAACGGCACGGGCTGGGACATTCACAACGAAGGTTACAAGAACCAGCATCTGCTCATTCAGGAACTCGACACCGCTCTCTCCGCCCTCATCCGCGACTTGAAGGACAAGAAGCTCCTCGACAAGACGCTCATCGTCGTCGGCACCGAATTCGGTCGTCCACCTGAGTTCGATGGACGTGGCGGACGTGGCCACCAGGGCACGGCCTTCTCGATGGTGCTGGCTGGCGGTGGCCTGAACCACTGCGGCGCGTACGGCGTCACCGATGAACTCGCCAAGAAGCCCGTCGAGAATCCCGTGCCACTCGTCGATTTCCACGCCACGATTCACGCCGCTATGGGCATCGATCCGAGCAAGGAACTCATGGACGGCACACGCCCTGTGCCGATCACGGATGGTGGCAAAGCGGTGACTGCGCTGTTTGGCTGATCACCACTCCAGCCACACGCGGTTCTGATGGAAGTCGAAGGTCACGCGGTAGTCTTTGAGATAGAAGGAACCCACACGCGGGATGCCGGGTGAGATGTCCACCTCGGCTTGTTTGTGGCTGTCCCCGAGGAGTGTGATCTCGGGCAACTTCACAGTGCGCAGGCGCGCTTTGTCAGAACTGACCATGCCGCCGACGGCTACGAGAATGAGCCCTTCGACGATCTTTCCCTGATCCTGCACGCCGAGTTTTTTGGCGATGGCTTCGTCGATCTCAATGCCATTGAAGGAGCCAGTGTCGATGATGCAGGACCATTTCACGCCCTTGGCTTTGAGGTCGATGAAGGGCACGTCGTGCCTGATGCGAAAGGGGGCGGAGGACGAGAGGGCTTGCGCGGGCTTGAAGCGCTCCTTGAATGCCAGTGTGGCCACGCGCTTCGGATAATCGAGTGTGAGATAGGAACAGTAACGGGCGAGCAGATCGAAGCCAAGGATGTTAGAAGGATAGGCGATGCCTTCGCCATGGCTCTCGTGGGTGCGGACAAAACAGGGATAAGTCGGCACGGTCCAAGTGGCGATGCGGAAAGGGGAGACGAGGCCGACAAGCCCCGCTTCATTTCCCACGACCCCGACCATCATCGCCTGAGCCTCGCTGGCTTTGATGGTGGGGATGCGCAGCTTGGTCGCCGTGCTGGCACCCAGCACCATCCGTGCAGCGCCGGTGTCGAGCAGCATGGAGAGCGGCTGATCTTCCGGGCCGGCGGCTTTGATGACAGGCGTGCTCGATTGAAGATCGAAGGGAATGGTGATCCTGCGCTTAGGCAAAGTATGGCGAATGTCGCGGTCGGCCCCCTTTAGTCGCCGGGCAAATTCATCGCGCGAGATGGCGCGTGATTGAAGCTTCCGCATCGCTCCTGGGCTGATCGGGCCGTGACCACCGATGCTGCCACAACCTGTGGTGAGCAGGATGGCCACGATGAGGCCAATGAAGGCAGGCAAGCGACGCATGTCAGATCAAACGTACCTCTTCAATCGATCCGCCACGTCCTTCTCCAGACGACGTACATAACCGATAGTGTATTCCTCCACATCAAGCTGATCGTTTTCGACGAGCGGCGTGAGATCGAGGGCGAAGGAGAGCAGGCTGGTTTTGTCTGTCGTGTGGGAGTCGAAGTAGGTCGCGTTGGCATGACGCAGGCCTTCTTCGGCCAGATCGTAGCGCTTGCCGCCGCTGATCTGGCTGTCGAAGACGCCGAGCAAGGGGCGCAGCATGTGTGGATGCTTGTCCACCCAGAGCATGATTTTGTCCTCGCTGATGGGCCAGTCGAGCTTGCGCCAGACTTCGCAGCCATAGACTTTCTTGGGTCGCATCTCCGGCGGCAGCGCGCGCAGGGCCTCCAGGCAGCGGAGGAAAGTGGCGACGTGGGTGTCGTGACGGTCACAGGGATTATGAAGGTAAACAACCTCCGGCTGCGCGTGCTCGAGGATGAATCTGATGTCTTCGACGACAGGTCCGTTGCGCTGGGTCTTCACTTCTTCACTCGGATAGCCGAGCTGGGCCATGAAGCTGTATTCACCCACATAGGCGGCTTTGCGCTGCTCGATGAGGCGCACCTTCTGCATCTCATCGTCGGTGTACTTTTCATACGGGCCTTTACGCGGACTGCCGGAACCGTCGGTGACAACCACGCCTCCAAACCATTTGTCACCGCTTTTGAAGCACTCGGTGATGCCGTGGTAGGCGGCGATCTCGAGATCGTCCTGGTGGGAGACAATGCCCAGATGGGTCACACGGCGGAGCGCGGTCCAGGTGTCGGTGTTGTCCGGAATGAAAACGTCGTTTTTAGGGTGGCGGAAGGTCACGGCGAGCCATTAAGCGCACGAGTGCGCCGCCTGCAAGATGCGATGCCACGGCATTTTCCATGCAACCGGGCGATGCGGGATGAGTTGAAGCGGTCCATGACTGCCGCTAGCATCGCCGGTCTCCTGCCCACTTACGTCATGCCGGACCCGGAATGGCCCTCCCCCGTCGCACCCACCGTGTCCGCTGACACGGAAGATGTGTCGTGCGATGCAGAGAACGTTCGCCTGATGCTCCTCGTGAAAGAGGGCGATGTGAAGGCCTTCGAGAAGCTCGTGGAGCTGCATAAAGGTATCATGGTGGGAACGGCGGCACGAATGCTGGGGAATGTGGATGACGCGCACGATATCGCCCAGCAGGTCTTTTTGCGCGTGTGGAAAAGTGCCCCGCGCTACGAGCCGACGGCGAAATTCACCACCTGGCTCTTCACCATCATGCGGAACCTCGTCTTCAACGAGACCCGCCGCCGCAGCCGACGCAAAGAGGTGGCCCTGGAGACGGACAGCGATCACGACGATGGTCCGCAGCGCCAATACGCCGACCACACCGCGCCCGCGCCGGATCACCTCACCCAGCAGGACGAGCTGGAGAAAGCATTGGAGAAAGCCATCGCCGCCCTGCCTGAGAAGCAGCGTCTGGCCGTGGTGCTGCGCCGTCACGAAGAGATGCCGTATGAGCAAATCTGCGAGATTTTAAAGATGAGCCTGCCGGCGGTGAAGAGCCTGCTTTTCCGGGCAAGGACAGAGCTGAGGAAGCATCTGGCTGCCTACCTCGGTGAAAATCCGGCCGAGTAGCGCAGATCATGCTGCACTGGCCTCGGAAGCCAAGAAATTTGGCGACCCCTACGAGAATCGAACTCGTGTCGCATCCGTGAAAGGGATGTGTCCTAACCGCTAGACGAAGGGGTCACTGCTCGGAGATGAGCGGGCGCGGAGATTGCCGCTTGAAGGAGATTCTGCAAGGGAAAAGATGGCTTTCTTGCTCGGCTTGCTATTCTCCGCGCCATGTCACCCTCCCGAGCCGCACTCTTTTCTGTCCTTGTCGCCCTTTCTTCTTTTCCCTCAAAGGCTGAGGAGCCGGCCAAACCAGCGCCTGCAGCCAAGGAGGAAAAGGACAACAAGGATAAGAAAGACGAAGCCAAGCCCGACAAGAAAACCGAAACCGAACACAGCCTCACGCTCGGCGACCAAAAGATCGACTACACCGCCACGGCAGGCACGCTGGCGCTCAAAGATGCCGAGGGCAAAACCACGGCGGACATATTCTTCATCGCCTACACCAAGAAGGGCGTCACCGATGCCGCCACCCGCCCTCTGACGTTTTCCTTTAATGGTGGTCCCGGCTCTTCCTCCGTCTGGATGCACATGGGCCTGCTCGGACCGAAGCGCGTGAAGCTGCGTGACGATGGCTTCGCTGTGCCGCCGCCATACGAACTCGTCGAAAACGAATTCAGCCTGCTGGATGAGACCGACCTCGTCTTCATCGACCCCGTGGGCACTGGTTACAGCCGCGCCACGAAGCCCGAGGATGCCAAGAACTTCTTCGGCGTGAATGAAGACGCCAAGAGCATCGGCGAATTCATCCGCCTCTATGTTAGCAAGCATTCGCGCTGGCCTTCGCCGAAGTTCCTCATCGGCGAAAGCTACGGCACCACCCGCGCTGCAGCGCTCAGTGGTGAACTCATCCGCGCTCATCGTCTCAATTTGAATGGCATCATGCTCGTCTCCACCGTGCTGAACTTCCAAACCATCTGGGGCGCTGAAGGCAATGACCTGCCGCACATGCTCTTCCTGCCCAGCTTCACCGCCACCGCCTGGTATCACAAGAAACTCGCCGCCGATCTGCTCAAGAAGCCACTCGCCGAAGTCCTTGCCGAGGCAGAAACCTTCGCTGCCGGGGAATACAACCGTGCTCTCTTGCTCGGTGCCGGATTGCCTGCTGCTGATCGCGCCAAAGTCGTGAAGCAAATGGCCCGCCTCACCGGTCTCTCGGAAGCCTTTGTCGATGGATCAAACCTCCGTGTCCCGCTTCATCGCTTCAATGCCGAGCTTCTGCGTGACAAGCGCCTCGTCACCGGTCGCTTCGACAGCCGCTACACAAACTACGTCCGCGATCCGCTCAGCGAGAGCGCCGAGACAGATCCCAGCGCCGATGCCGTCTTCAGCGCCTTTGCCTCCACCTTCAATCACTACGTCCGCAACGATCTGAAGTTCGAGGACGACCGCCCCTACAATATCCTCGCCAGCGTCGGGAAGTGGAACTGGGATGCCGACAACCAGTTCGCCGATGTCTCCGAGATCCTCGCCGAAAGCATGACCGCGAATCCTTTCCTCAAAGTCCACGTCTCGAACGGTTTCTACGACATGGCCACGCCCTACTTCGCCAGCCGCTACACCTTCAACCACCTCCGCGTGCATCCCGATCTGCTGAAAAACATCACCCAGGATGACTACGCCTCCGGTCACATGATGTATCTGAACCTGCCCGACCTGAAGAAACAGAAAGCCGACCTCGCCAAGTTCATCCGTGCCGCCAGCGCGCAGTGATCCACGCCGCTCTTGCCACCACGCCATCCCTTTTCATCCTCCGCACCCCGCCATGAAAGCCCTCGTCCTCACCGCCGCCTCCGAGTTTAATTACGACACCAGTTTCCCCGACCCCGTGCCCGCCGCTGGCGAGGTGCTCGTGCAGATCAAAGCCTGCGGCATCTGCGGCAGTGACATCCACGGCATGGACGGCCGCAGCGGACGCCGCCAGCCGCCCATCGTCATGGGTCATGAGGCAGCGGGTGAAATCATCGCGCTGGGTGAAGGCGTGACCGACTGGAAGCTCGGTGACCGCGTCACCTTCGACTCCACCGAATACTGCGGCGAGTGCGACGAATGCCAGTCCGGCTATGTGAATCTCTGCCCGAAACGCAAAGTCCTCGGCGTCTCCCCCGGCGAGTATCGCCGCCACGGCTGCTTTGCCGAAAAGATTGTGCTGCCAGAGCGCATCCTTTATCTCATTCCTCAGTCGCTCGCGTTTGAAAAAGCCGCCTTTGCCGAGCCTGTTTCCATTGCCCTCCACGCCGTGAATCTCGCCGATGGCATCGAAGTCGGCGAAGCCTTCACCGAACCTGCTGAAGTCACCGAGAAGACCGAATCCTGCGGCAATGCCTGCGAATGCCATGGCGAAGAAGCCCCCGGCGGCACCGCTGTCGTCGTCGGTGCCGGATTGATCGGACTACTCGTCATTCAGGCGCTGAAAGCACGCGGCTGGGATCGTGTGATCGCCGTCGATCTCGATGAAAAGCGCCTCGAACTCGCGAAGAAACTCGGTGCCTCCGATGCCTTCCATGCCAAGCAAGAAGGCCTCGCCGCCCACCTCCGCGAGATCTGCGGTGGTGACGGTGCTGACGCCAGCTTTGAAGTCGTCGGCGCTGCCGCTCCGCTGGATCTCGCCATCCGCTGCGTGCGCAAAGGCGGGCAGGTCATCCTCATCGGCAATCTCCAGCCCAGCACTCCCTTCCCGCTTCAGGAAGTCGTCACCCGCCAGCTCACCATCAAAGGCTCCTGCTCCTGCGCCGGTGAGTATCCCGAGGCCATCCGCCGCATCGAAGACGGCAGCATCCAGGTCGAGCCCCTGCTCAGCGCCGTCGCACCGCTCGAAGAAGGTGCAGGCTGGTTCCATCGTCTCTACGACAACAAGGAAGGCCTGCTCAAAGTGGTGCTGAAGCCTTGATCCGCGCCTCATGCAGCTCAATCACGGCATCCATCTCGGCTACTGCACGAACATCCACCGCGGCGAAACGTGGGAGGAAACCTGGCGCGGTCTGCGTGAGCACACGCTGCGCGTCAAAGAACGCGTCAGTGGCGGCAAGCCTTATGGCATCGGCCTTCGACTGAGTGCGCAGGCGGCTCAGGAACTGAGTGCTCCCGAGAAGCTCGTGGAGTTCCAGCGCTGGTTGGAAAAGGAGAACTGCTACGTCTTCACCATCAATGGCTTCCCCTATGGCTCCTTCCACGGCACACGGGTGAAGGAGCAGGTCTTCAAACCCGACTGGAGCACGACGGAGCGGCTCGTTTACACAAACCAGCTCTTCGATCTGCTTGCCAAGCTCTTGCCTCCTGGCGTGAGCGGCAGTGTCAGCACGCTTCCAGGTTCGCACAAAACCTTCCCCATCGGGGCGGAGGAACTGGAAGCCATCTTCACCAACGTCCGCCTCTGCCGCGAGCACATCGAGAAGGTCAGCGAAGCCAGTGGACACGACCTCCATCTCGGCTTCGAGCCCGAGCCACTCGGCCTCTTCGAGACGACGGGTGAATCACTCAAATTCTTCGCCCATTACTTCGACCGCTACCCGCGCGACAAAGACTTCTTCAAGTTCATCGGCCTGAACTACGACACCTGCCATCTCGCCATCGAGTATGAGGAAGCGGATCGTGCCCTCAGCCGACTCACCGAGTCCGGCATCCGCATCAGCAAGCTGCATTTCAGCTCCGCCCTGCGCCTGAAACCCACACAAGACATGGTCGCGAAACTGCGCGCCTTTGACGAGCCAGTGTACTTCCACCAAGTCATCGCCAGCTACGGCGAAATGCAGCCGCTGCGCCGCTTCAAAGATCTGCCAGATGCCCTTCAGTTCGCCGACACGAACCCCGCCGAGTCGCTGGGCGAAGAATGGCGCGTCCACTTCCACATCCCGCTGCACGCACCGCCCTGGGATGGCTTCCAAAGCACCCAGGATCACCTCCTCGGCGCCATGGACTGGCTTTCCAAGAACCCGACGAAGTGCCAGCACATCGAGATGGAGACCTACACCTGGGAAGTCCTCCCCCCCGAACTCCGCACCGGCGATGTCGTGGACCAGCTCGTCCGAGAGTATAACTGGACCGTGGCGGCGATGAAGCAGCGCGGGCTGGTGGAATAAAGCGCCCCGAAAAGCATGAAGGCTCGAATCGCACTCTTCCTGCTAGCCTTGAGTGCGGTGGCTCTCGCGGTATGGGAAGCGTTCATGTTATCGGGTAAAGTTCGGACACACGCCTTTGTCTATAACGAGACCGGCCTTCGCCTGCCAGTAGAGGTCAGGATTGTCTCGACACGGTCACACCTTTTTTCTCTCGTTGATGGGGTGAATTATGAGTGGCTCATCCAATCTGATCAGCCACTCGCAACATGGGCAGCCTCTCACATGAGCCTTGAAAGCGGTGGGTGGGAGGATGTTCGTTCGCTTGCTGAGTTCGGTGGTTTTAAAGATGAGATCGCTCAAACCGCAGCACTTGGAGCGGTTTGGAGGAGCCTGCAAAAGAGCGGCGGCGGAGACATGGAAACAAGCTATCTCTATCTCTCTCAGGATGGGCGGGTGGGTGTTTTACAGACATTCCGTCCGTGATGAATGAGGTCCAAATTATGCCAAACACCTCTCACAAGACTTCAATTTCACGTCGCTGGACATGGTGGCTCATTCTACTCCCATTGCTTTTTGTAGCCTGGATCATTCTTGGACACAAAGGTAGCGTCAGATTCAGGCTGGAGCAGGACCACATCCTCAGACCTGGGGCTGACTTTCGTCTCATCCATTCATCAGGCTATCTTCGTGAAAACTGGCATCTGATCGAATGTGCGAACGAAGACGTCTTGGCAGGACAGCCGGGTGGTCTTCCTTTGGATAAACTGACTGGCGAAAAAGAGCTCCATGACGAAACGGCGATTCATCTGTTTCGCCTGAGGAAGGCACATTTTCTAAAGTTCCCTCCAGAGCTGATCTCATGGGAGGACGATCCTATGTATTCCGGTATGTTGGAAGTTGTGCTGGGGACTGTGGAAGTCGTCAAAACGTCGAAGGGCAGAGCGTTTGTTTACCTGAACGTCTTTTGAGACTTCTCACGCTTCCTTCACCGACCATTCCACGCGTTCGTAGAGATCACGCAGAGACAAGTGAACTTCGATCTCATCCAAGGTGAGCACGGAATCTTCGCCTTCGATGATCTCAGGCCACCATTGATTGCTCCGGCGATGGACCACCGCGCGCATGGCGTCCTGATGAAGCATGACATAGACCTCCAGTTCAGGCAGCGCTTGATATTCCTGCAACAGCGCGATTTCTCGCTCGGCATGAAGTGCGCGGCTCAGGTTGAGGCTTTCATCTCCTCATCGTAGGCGGCGATCTACCCGGCCACGTCCTCTGCAAAGCTCGCTACAAGTCTAGCTTGACTATTGGTTGATATATTTTCGCAGCGCACTCCGGGCATCTCTGAACCAAAATCTTGCACCCGGCCTCATTCTTGCTCCCCTCAGCCCCCGAACCCCTAACACACAGACCCAAAAATGCCCGTCGCCACACCCGCCCAGTATCGTGCCATGATTGATGCCGCCCAGAAAGGCGGATACGCCTACCCGGCCATCAACGTCACCTCTCTCCCCACGATCAACGGCGCTCTCAAAGCCTTCGCCGAGTCGAAGTCCGACGGCATCATCCAGGTCTCCACTGGCGGCGGCGAGTTTGCCTCCGGTACAGCTGTGAAAGATATGGCGCTGGGTGCCATCGTGCTCGCCGAGGCCGTCCACATCCTCGCGGCGAAGTACGACGTGCTCGTGGCTCTCCACACGGATCATTGCCACCCGAAGAACGTCGAGAAATTCCTCAAACCCCTCCTGGCCGCCACCAAGGCCCGCCGCGATGCCGGTAAGGGCAATCTTTTCAACAGCCACATGTTTGATGGCTCCGAGCTGCCGCTCGAAGAGAACATGCGCATCTCCAAAGACCTCCTCACCCAGTGCGCTGAGCTGGACATCATCCTCGAGATCGAGGCAGGCGTCGTCGGTGGTGAAGAAGACGGTCACGACACCAGCGGTGTCGCCAATGACAAGCTCTACACCACGCCTGAGGACATGCTCACCGTGTATGAAACCCTGAACGGCGTCGGCCGCTTCATGTTCGCCGCCACCTTTGGCAACGTCCATGGTGCCTACAAGCCCGGTGCGGTGAAGCTGAAGCCCACCATCCTCAAAGATGGTCAGGCTGCCGTCACCGCCAAGTACGGCGAGAAGGCGGAGATGGACCTCGTCTTCCACGGCGGCAGCGGTACTCCTCTCGAAGAGATCCGCGAGACCCTGGACTACGGCGTCATCAAGATGAACATCGACACCGACACGCAGTATGCCTTTACCCGCCCGATCGTGGCGCACATGATGAAGAACTACGACGGCGTCCTCAAGATCGACGGCGAAGTCGGCGACAAGAAAGCCTACGACCCACGCGGCTACCTCAAGAAGGGCGAGCAGGGCCTCTGCGACCGCATGAAAGTCGCCTGCGACGACCTCCGCAGCACCGGCAAGACCATCTTCGGCACCGTCTAAGCTCCAGCTTCATCAAGCATTCCCCATCACGCGCCGCTCCGGCTTCCGGGCGGCGCGTTTTTGTAGGTACACGAACTCTGCACTCCTGCCTTGCCCGGTGGGGTATCTGCGGTCATGGAGCGGGCGGAATTCATGACGGACCCTTCTTCATCAACTCAAGGCATCGTGGCGAGCATCGCCGGGGTGTTTCGGCAGAACCGGGTGCCTTGTCTGGTGCTCAATGCGGTGGTGGTGACTTTGGTGGGGAGCTACTACCTGATGCCTTCCGTGGCCGGAGTGTGGGAGTCCATTGGGGAGTTCAAGCTGCGCTGGTCGTATGCGTTTTCCCTGGGCTCGACGATCTTTGCGGCGGTGCTGCTGCCGACGCTGGTGCAGGTGGTGATGGGCACTTTGCCCAAAGAGGGGCGCTGGCAGCGCGTGGGAATGCTGGCGTTGTTTTGGGGATATCGCGGGATGGAGATTGATCTGTTTTACCAGCTGCAGAGCTGGCTCTTTGGCACGGGGAATGATGCGGGGACGCTGCTGACGAAGGTGCTGGTGGATCAGTTCGTGATGAGCCCGCTGTGGTTTGTGCCGACGTATCTGATCGTGCTGCGCTGGGTGGACATGCGCGGTTCATGGAGCCGCACGCGGGCCTCGTTGGGGCGTGACTTTTGGAGGCGCACGTTGCCAACGGTGTTGCTGACGAACTGGCTGGTGTGGATTCCGACGCTGGCGCTGGTGTACAGTCTGCCTGTAGCGCTGCAGTTCCCGCTGTTTTCGGTGGTGATGTGCTTCTTCATCCTGATCGTGACGTTGCTGGCGCGTGGGGATGAGAACTGAGTGGCCCAATAAAAAACCCAGGACGGGGTGTCCTGGGTTTTTGGGAATCGGGGCTCGGCGATCAGCTCATTTCGCGGGAACCGGTGCGGTGGGGGCGTCGGCTTTGGCGGTGGTGGGCTGTTTGGTGGTGAGTTCGAGGAAGTCGCGCATGATGTTCACGGCTTCGAGTTTCATGGGCTCCAGGCCGTGAGGGAATTTGGCGGCGGTGGGTTCGGCGTCTTCGTCGTCGTCACGCTTGGCCATTCTCATGCCTGTGCTCTGCTCGCGGGTGAAGTCGGACTCGAGGACGAGGTCGGGGTTGTTCACGTTGTCGAGGGTGAGGTGGTAGGTCTTGAATCCGCCATCCTTGGTCTTGGCGGCGATTTCTTTGACCCGGGCTTCACGTTCGGCGTCCTGCTTGTCACGGCGAGCCTTGGTCTCAGCGGTTTCTTTCTCACGCTCGGCGAGGTTGAGGCTGGCGGTGTTTTTGTCGATGCGCTCTTTGAGGCGCTTGGACTCTTCGGAGATGATCTGAAACTCGGGGTTGGCGGCGATACGCTCGTTCATGCGCTTGCTGAGTTCAGCGAGCGGGAAGGGCTTCTCATTCACAAGGTTGTATTTGCGTGCGGGGATCGTGTCGTAGGGCAGGGCGTTGTCTGCAGAGCCTTCGCCGATGTCGAGCACGTCGCGGATGGAGGGAAGGGTGAGGTCGGTTTCGACACCTTTGAGCTGCGTGGAGCCGCCGGCGATGCGGTAGAACTTCTGGATGGTGACCTTGAGGTTTCCAGCGCGGTCTTTTTTGGCAAAGAAGGGCATGAAACGCTCGACCGGCAGGATGGTCTGCACGGTGCCTTTGCCGAAGGAGGACTTGTCACCCACGATGAGGGCGCGGCGATAGTCCTGAAGGGCGGCGGCGAGAATCTCGGAGGCGGAGGCGCTGGTCTTGTCGGTCAGGACGATCATGGGGCCGTCGTAGAAGGCCTTTTCGTTCTCGCATTCGCGGAAGGAGATGCGGCCCTGCCAGTCCTTCGCCTGAACGACGGGGCCGGCGGGGACGAAGAGGCCGGTGAGGCGGATGGCTTCCTCAAGGGAACCGCCGCCGTTGCCACGGAGGTCGAGCACGAGCCCGTCGATTTTTTCTTTGATGAGGCGGGCAAGGAGCTTCTGGACGTCATCAGTGGTGGAGACGGTGCCTTCTTCCATGTCGGCGTAGAAGGAGGAGAGGTTGATCCAGCCGAGCTTGAGGGGCTTTTTGCCTTCTTCGTTCGGGGTGAGGAGTAGTTCGGCATTGGCGAGTTTTTCCTTCAGCTCGACTTCACCACGGACGATGGTGACGATCTTGATCGTTCCAGGATCAGCCGCAGGATCGACGCGGAGGCGGACAGTGCTGCCGTCTTTGCCACGGATCATATCGACGATCTTGTTGAGCTTCATGTACTTGGTGTCCACGAATTCGGCTTCGCCCTGGGCCACGCCGACGATTTTGTCATTCAGGCTGAGGCCGCCTTGTTTGTCCGCAGGACCACCGACGACGATGCCCTGGATCTGGGCCACTTCATCGACGAGGCCGAGAAGCGCGCCGATGCCGACGAGCTTGTGCTTCATGGAAATGTTGAAGCTGTCCGTCTCGGCGGGGCTCATGTACTCGGTGTGCGGGTCATAGGCCATGGAGAGGCTGGAGAGGAAGAAATCGACGATGTCTTCCTGATCGTTCTCGTTGATGCTTTCGATCAGGCGATCGTAGTCCTTCTGCACGCGCTGGGCAGGGGTGAGGTTCTCTTCTTTCTTGTCCTCCTTGGGCTTTTCAGCGGCGGCGACTTCTTTTTTGTCAGCATCAGCGGGTTTGTTTTCAGGCTTTTTGGCAGCGCTGTCTGCCGCGGGTTTCTCCGCAGCTTTCTTGGCGGCTTTGTCAGCCTTCTTCTTGGCTTCTTCGACCTTGGCTTCGTCGGCGAGTTTTTCCTGGAGCATGTTTTCCTCAAGGATGTCGAGCCAGAGTTTGTCCTGCTCGGCAGCGTTCTTTGGGTAGGGAGCTTTGTCTCGCTTCAGTTCGATGCTGCGATTGGAGTCGAAGGTGAACTTGTGAGTTGTGAGGGTCTTTTTGACAAAGTCGAGACGCTCCTGGACGCGCTGCTTGTAGATGTCGTAGATCTCGATGGCGGGGCTGACATTGCGCATGAGCACATGGTCATCGAGAGTGGTGTCGTATTTGGCCTTGAGGCTGTTCACGTCTTCCTGAGTGAAGAAAATGTGGCGGAAGTCGAGGAGGTTCAGATAGTTCTCCAGCAGCTTTGCAGAAAGTTCGTCGTCGAAGTCCCGGTGAGAGTAGTGCTGGCTCTGCAGCATGTAGGCCACATGCATGGCGACCTGACCAAAATTGGTCTCGGCGCGTAGTGGGGCTGCCAGGGTGATGGCAGCCAGAGTGGCGGCCACGAGGGACAAGGGTTTGCGAATCATGACGATTTGGGGGGCTGCTGTAATACGCGGGCTGGCCTACAATATGGCGGCAGATTTTGCGGGTTGCTGCTTGAATTGTCCACCTGTTTCCATTCTGGGGTAGATATGAGTGAGATTTCGATGTTCACGGGCGGGATCGCCCAGACCAATGGTTATGTTCTGAAACTGCCTGGCGGCACGCTGCTGGTGGATGCACCGGAGGGTGTGGCTGCCTGGCTGAAAAGGCGGGGGGTGAAGGTGGATGTACTGCTGCTCACCCATCAGCACTTTGATCATGTGCTGGGTGCGGCGGAGGTGGTGACGGACCATGGGTGCAGGGTCTTCGCGTGGGCTCCCTTGTCGAAGAACCTGACGCTGGAGACGCTCTTCGGCGCGGTGACGGGCATGGGGTATGCGGTGGCGGAGTTTACGGTGGATGAGGTGCTGGAGGGGCGGGCAGAGATCGATGTCTGCGGGGAAAGGGTGCCGCTTTTCCATATCCCCGGTCATTCGCCGGACAGCGTGTGTTTTTACCTGCCGGAGCGCGGGCTGCTGTTTGGCGGGGATGTGCTTTTCCTGGATGGCGTGGGGCGCACGGACTTCCCCGGTGGGTCATTCCAGCAGCTCGCGGCGGGCATCGAGACGCATCTCTGGCCGCTGCCAGACTCGACGGTGGTGTATCCGGGCCACGGCGAGGACACGACGATCGGCCGCGAGCGGGCGGAGAATCCGTTTTTGACGTGATTACTTCTCCAGCACGACAACCCGGAAAGAGCGCCCCATCATCGCGGGATGGGTGAGGGAGTGGAATTGCCGCACCAGCGCTTGTGTGGCTGCATCGGGACGATGGCCCTCCAGAGTGGCGAGCCAGGGGAGGCCGAGTTTGCTGAGGTAACGGCCTTGGTGCTCGTAGTTGCGGAGCTTTAAACCGGCTTCCTCAGCCACCTCGATGAGGCGGGTAAAGTTCACGTGTGTGGTAAGATCGCACTCGCCGAGCTTTTCCAGCACATGGTCATCGGTATGATGGTGATGATAGCGCCGCAGGGTGCCGGTGCTGCGCTCGGGGGAGTAGAGATCATCATGATCGAGCCCGTAGTCGGCGAGGTAGATGACTCCGCGAAAGGGTGATGCGGCGAGATCACGCATCCATTCCAGCGAGGCGAGGCCGATCTCGGTGGTGTAGCCGGGTGGCAGATCGCGTGGGAGACGGATGATCTCATCTGCCAAAGAGCTGGAGGGCGGCCCGGACTGAAAACTGAGAACTGAGGACTGAGAACTCTGCTCTACAAACAATTCCTCCCACTTCGTTCCACCCCACCGCACGATGTGTACGGGCATGGCATCGGGGAGCTCATTGCAGACGAAGAGGGCGGGCCGGTCAGGGACATCGGCGAGCGATGACACCCACGACACGCGGTTTTCAAAAGCCGCGAGCCGCTCGCGCTGAACGGCCTCGTAGCGGGGATTGGGCTCGACGATGAGGTAATCGAAATCGCAGGACGAAAGGATGTCCTCCGCGAGCTGCCCGTCATGCGCGGCTTGTTCGATGACGCAGAAGTCTTCCGATTTGCCCTGCTCGGCATGGGTCTGGTGCGCGAGGTCTGCCAGCAGGCGCCCGTAAAGCGGTCCGACGGACACGGCGGTGTAGAAATCGCCTTTTCTGCCGATGCGGCGCGGGCCGGGGCCGTAGTAGCCGTGCTCGGGGTCGTAAAGTGCCAGCTCCATCACCGCCGCGAAACTCAGACGCGGTGTGACGGCGAGGCGCTGGAGGAGAGACTGATGGATCGGTGTCACGACAGGCAAAGAAGTCAGTGGCGGGGCAGGGGAGAGAGGCTAGACTAGCCGCCCTTTCCCCACGGGCCACCATTCTTCCTGTTCATGTTCGGCATCGACGAAGCACAGCTTTCTTCCTCCTCTTCTTCATGGCGAGGTCCTTCCGGCTTGAAGCCGCCGTTTTATCGCCGTGCCTGGTTCAGCGCTCTTGTGGCGCTCGTGCTGCTCGCGGCTGTCGCCCTGCTCGGTGCTTATGCCATCATCGTCGCGCCGCTTCGGGAGAAGGCGGAGACCTATGATCTCGACGAGGTCAAGAAGCTGGAGGCCGCCAGCGTCATCTATGACCGCAATGGCGATGAGCTGAGCCGCATCTTCGTGCTGAACCGCACTCCTGTTTCGATCAAAGACATCCCGCAGCATTTTATCGACGCCCTCACGTCTCAGGAAGACAGCCGCTACTTCCAGCACAATGGCGTAGACTACATCGGCCTCGTGCGCGCTGTTTATCTGAATTTCAAAGCAGGCGAAGTCACACAGGGGGCGAGTACGATCACCCAGCAGCTCGCGCGGCAGACCTTTGGCCTGATGGATCGCAGCTACCGGCGCAAGCTCATGGAGGCTTTCGTGGCGCAGCGGATCGAGAAGCAATTCTCGAAGACAGAGATCCTGGAGCTTTACCTGAACCGCATCTTTTTCGGCAAAAACTTCCACGGAATCCAGGCTGCGGCACAGGGTTACTTTGGCAAAGATGCCAAAGAGCTGACTCTGGCCGAGTCCGCCACCATCGCCGGTCTGATCAAAAGTCCGAACAACATCGAACCCATCAAACATCCCGAGCGTGCGCGCAAGGAGCGTGACTATGTGCTCGATCGCATGGTCATCGAGAAGCACCTCACCCGCGAGGAAGCCGAACTGGCCAAGATGAAGGGCGTCATCACCGCGCCGCAGAACGGCAATTCACAGCTCAGCTACGCATTCGATGCCGTGCGTCAGGAAGTGGTCAGCCAGCTCGGTGAAGAGCGCGCCACCGTGGGTGGCTTCAAGATCTACACAAGCATCGACAAGGAACTGCAAACGAAGACCGAATCGGCGGTGAAGGCGCGGCTGGCCGAGATCGAAAAACGGCAGGGCTACGAGCACCAGACCTACGATCAGTTTCGCGCCATCATCACCGACTGGCGCAAGCAGGTCAGCGCTACGAAAAGTGATGCGGCACCCACGCCGCGACCGAAGCCTGAATACCTCCAAGGCGCGGCGCTCGTGCTCGACAATCGTGATGGCTCCGTGCTCGCCATGGTCGGCGGACGTGATTTTGCGGACAGTCAGTACAACCGTGCCACGGACAGCATGCGCCCCGTGGGTACGGCCTT
>JBILPY010000204.1:0-7138 GCA_044373575.1 Prosthecobacter sp.
CAGGCCGTTTGGGCTGCCTTGGCATTGCCAAAGATGCCTTCGAGCATCTTCGCGAAGGGGTCGATCTTCACTTCCTTGTATTCAAACTGGCTGCGGATTTTTTCCAGGCCGTCGAGCACAGGCTTGATGAACTCTTTCTCGTTGAAGAATAGCACGCCCTGCTTGGCGACGAGGATGCGTGTCTCGTTTGGCTTCTCTGGGAAGGGCCGTGGGTTTGGCAGGCGGACGTAGGTGGGCGGGTCGGGCTTGAAGACAGGCGTCTGATCCAGCAGCGCTTTCAGCCGCTCGACTTCGGCGATGAGTTTATCCACCTCGGCTTTCTGAGCGATGCGCAGCTTGCGGGCGTCTTCGAGCTTTTTGCGGAAGGTTTCGAGGTCCATGAACTTCATCTGCGACTCGACGGCGGAGACGTCGATGGTCTTGAGGTCGTCAATGGCTTTCTTGAGCTTCTGCTCGGCGATCTTTTTGTCTTCTTCGATCTTCTTCGGATCCGCAGGAGGTGGCGGCAGCTCCTTCACGACTTCGAGCATCTTCTGATACTCCTCGGGGGTGACGGGCGGGAGGTCGGAGAGTATGTTCTTCACCGCGTTGGCGATGCTGATGCCGACCATGACGAGGACGATGATGAGCACACCGACGACATTCGTCATCGTGTCCATCAAGGCGACGAAGGGTAGCTCCTGCTCTTCGCGATGTTTGCGCTTTGCCATGGGGGGTGATCAGGCCTTGGGTTTGTCCGCTGCGGCGGGTTTGGCAGGCGCTGCTGCGGCGGGTGGCGGGGGGACTTTGCCACGATACTTTTCAAAGAGAGCGAGGTCGAGTGCGCCGCGTCCGGGGATGGGCAGCTTGCCGATGCGGATGTTGTAATCAGCTTCGGCACGTCCGGCACCGTTGTTAAAGGCTCCCTGGCCGTCATCACGGATGAGGTAGAGGATGATGGAGTTCTTGTCCTTAGCCACCTCAGCCAGAAAATGGTTATACGCCACATCCGCCACCACGACCTCCGCCGTGGCACTCAGGCGGTAATCACCCGCGCCCCAGCCATCCAGCACCTTCAGCGCTCCGGTGGCACACTCGACGAAATAGATCTTCGTTGTCTCCGGCATCCCGCTGCCCGAAGGCTGCACGACGACGGGCGGCACTTTCTTGTCCGGCGGCACCTCGCGTTTCTTCATCTCGGCCATCAGCTCGGCGATCATCTTTTTGCTCTCGTCCTGCTGCTTCTTCAGGCCGTCGATTTCTGTCAGCAGGTCATCGAGTTCCTTTTGCAGATTCAGGGCGATCTTCTTGTTCTGATCCTGGAGTTCCTTTGAGGAGCTGAGGAGCTTGCGAAATTTCAGGTAGCGCTGCTCCTTCTCTTCGATCTCCACTTTCAGCTTCTCCAGTTCGGCGATCTTTTCCTTGAGCACGACATCCATCTTCTCGCGATCCTCCAGCTCCTCCTTCATGCGCTTGTGATCCTGGGCCATCTTGATCTCCTCGGGCGTGCGCCCCTCAGTCTGCTGGGTCTGGGAGACGCAGAGCACGACGATGATGAGCACCAGCACACCGATGAGGGAGCACAGGATGTCCAGAAACGGGACGAGGAGAATCTCGTCCTTGGCACCGTGACGTCTCTTGGCCATGAGGGATCAGCGTTGGTGGGTGAAAGAGGGGTAGTGGACTCAACTGTCGCGGCTGAACCAGCCCTTTTTCTTCACCTGATGAATGAGGATCTGCTGGCCTCCGAGTTCCTTGAGGGTGTTGTTCAGACTCTGAATGCCGCTGGCGAGGGCGCGGTTGTATTCGGTGCTCTGTTTGACGGCGTCAGTGATCGTCGTGGTGAAGTCCTCGCGCATCCGGCTCACCGCACGGGCAAACTCGGCATCGACACGGTCCTGGTGGGCTGCGGCGCGTTTGTCGAGGTTGTCGGCCTGCTCTTTGATTTTGGCGGACAGGGCATTGAGATCCACGAGGAACTCCTTCTGCGAGTTGGCCACAGCTTTCACCAGCACCTCCATGATGCCCTGTGTGTCACCACCGGCGATGCTACCGCCGTCATTCAGACGTGGGAGCAGGATCTCATTACAGAAGGAGTCGATGTCATTGAGGCAGTCGTCCTCGGACTTCATCATCGAGTTCAAAGGGAAGTTCAGCGCGAGCGCGAAGACGAGACCAAGCAGCGTCGCATCAAAGGCTGTGCCGAGACCGCCCGTCACAGTGCCGAGCGTGGAGGTGATCTGCTTGATGTCTTCCATCTGAGAGAAGTTCATGCCGCTGATGGCGTGGGAGAGGCCGATGACCGTGCCGATGAATCCAAGGATCGGGATGGCCCAGAGGAAAGCTTTCAGCAGCGCGTAACTGCCACCGATACGCATGCTGTCGATGTCGGATTGACTGGAGAGCATGTTCGTCACATCGCCCACGCTTTGTTTCACTTCGAAGAGCTCCAGCGCCTTGCGGATGCGGTTCACCATCATGCTGTCACGCAGGCGGCGTGGGAGCTTGTAGAGGTTGTCGATGAAGCCACCGACGTTGTCCGCATTGATTTCCGAACCCATCTCCCAAGGCAGCACATCCAGTAGCAGAGCTTTGCGCTGATGACTGAGCTTCTGATACTTCAAATACAGGATGGCGATGGCCCAGGTAAAGAAAAGCGTGTTAGTGAAGCTCACGGCCATGTGCTTGAAGAACAGCGATGCCACCCACTGCATCCCCGTGTAATTCGCCGCCACCACATCCGGCGGAGCCTTGAATGGGAAGAGCACCCCGATCACTGCCAGAAAGACCACGAAGCCGATGCCGAAGCTGAGCATCCCATTCGGATTCGTCGGATCGATCTCTTCCCAGCCGCCGCGCTCAGCGGAGTGGGATGGAGCCTGATGCTGGGCAAAGGTGGGCTGCAAAGGCTGATCCGGTACATTGGCATCACCGCCCCACACTTCATCCCCCGAAGGTGGTGCGATGCCCGTGGGCGCTGGCAGGCCGGATGGGGGGGGCAATGCGGAACCGAGGTCGGCAGGGATGGAGACCTTGCCATTGCAACCAGGGCAGCGGACGACCTTGCCAGCCATTTCAGGCTCGATCATAAGCTGCGTTTCGCAGGTGGGGCATTTGAGTTTCACGATGTGGGGGGCCTTGGGGAGTTAGAGACAGAGATTAAGCTGCGTGGCAGAAGTTATTTCCATTCAAGCGGAGCACCTCTGAAACGACAAACCCTTTTCTGTCGTGAATACGGGCTTTTGAGATGTTTGTTGGGGTCGCAGCCGAAAGATGTCCACGCCAGCAACAGCGCAGGACGCCCCGACTTCAATTCGTTCTTGTCGGCACGGGGACTGCTGATTAACCTTCGCCCATGCTCCGCCGCACACTACTCCCTCTCGCTGCTGTTTCTCTCTTCCTGCCTGCCTGCAACAAAAGCGGTGGCGATGGCATCGTGGTGGGTGAATTTGCCTCGCTCACGGGCAAGGAAGCCACCTTTGGCATCTCCTCACATGAAGGCACGCTGCTCGCGGTGGAGACGTTGAATGCGGCGGGTGGAGTGCTGGGAAAGAAGATCGAGCTGCTGACGGAGGACAATCAATCCAAGGCGGGCGAGACCTCCAACGTGGTCAATAAACTGATCTCCAAAGATGGCGCGGTGGCGGTGCTCGGTGAGGTGGCCTCCAGTCGCTCGCTGGAAGCAGCGCCGATCTGCCAGCAGAACGGCATCCCGATGGTGTCCCCGGCCTCGACGAATCCGAAGGTCACAGAGACGGGCGACTTTATTTTCCGGGTCTGCTTCATCGATCCCTTCCAAGGCACGGTGATGGCGAACTTCGTGACGAATACGCTCAAGGCCAAGAAGGTTGCTGTGTTCACTGACGTGAAGAGTGATTACAGCAAGGGCCTCGCCAAATTCTTCAAGGAAGGCTTCCTCAAAGCGGGCGGCCAGATCGTGGCGGAACTCGACTTCAATGGCGGCGACAAAGACTTCAAAGCGCAGCTCACCGCGATCAAAAGCGCGGCACCAGATGCGGTCTTCATCCCAGGTTACTACACAGACGTGGCGCTCATCGCCATCCAGGCCAAGCAGCTCGGCCTGAGCGTGCCACTTTGCGGCGGCGACGGCTGGGAAAGCCAGACGCTGCTCGACATCGGCAAGGAAGCTGTCGAAGGCCACTACTTCTCCACGCACTATGCTTCGGATGCTTCCTCACCCGGCGTCGAGGCCTTTGTCGCGGCTTACAAAGCGCGCTACAAAGGCAAGGTACCGGACGCGATGGCGGCCCTCGGATATGACTCCGCGATGATCCTGGCGGATGCCATCAAGCGCGCTGGCAGCACCGACAGCAAAGCCATCCGCGATGCCCTGGCCGCCACCAAGGACTACGATGCAGTGACCGGCAAAATCGCCATCAATGCGCAGCGGGATGCGGTGAAGTCGGCGGTCATTCTTCAAGTCAAAGAGGGCAAGTTTAAATACCTGGAGACTGTCGCTCCCTGAGTCAATCCCCCCTCGAACTCTGAAGCGAACCCCGGACCGTCTCCCGCATGGATTGGCTGCTGCAACAACTCATCAACGGCCTCGCTCTCGGGTCCATCTATGCGCTCATCGCCCTCGGTTACACGATGGTGTATGGCGTGCTGAGGTTCATCAACTTTGCCCATGCGGACGTGCTCATGCTGGGTGCCTACGCGGCCTACTTTCTTGCGCCAGCGGTGAACAGCGTCTTCCCGCTGCCCTCGCTGACGGGGGCCATGATCGTGACGCTCATTGCGGTCATGATCTGCACCGGCATCGGCATGTTGATCGAGTTTCTGGCCTACCGCCCGCTGCGCCAGCGGCCGCGGCTGACCGTGCTCATCACGGCGATTGGCGTTTCGCTCTTCATCGAGTTCACCTGCCAGCACAGCGCGGTCTTTGGCGCGGATACCAAGCCCTTTCCCCAGCTCCTGCCCGAACATGATTTCCATCTCGGCGGACTGGTGGTGAGCAGCAATGATCTCGTCGTCGTGGTGACGACACTACTGCTGCTCGGCGGGCTGTGGTTCATCGTCCAGCGCACGAAGATGGGCACCGCCATGCGTGCCGTGTCCTACAATCAGCAGGCCGCTGCGCTGATGGGCATCAATATCAACCGCATCATCTCCTTTACCTTCGGCCTCGGCTCTGCGCTCGCCGCCATCGCGGGCATTCTTTACGCCATGAAAGCACCGGGTATCGATCCGCTAATGGGTGTGCAGCCCGGTCTGCGGGCTTTCATTGCTGCGGTGCTCGGTGGCATTGGTAATCTACCTGGCGCGGCTCTCGGCGGCTTGATCCTCGGCCTGCTGGAAACCTTCGCCGGCGGCATCTCTGGTCTCTCGAATTATCGCGACGGCATCGCCTTTGCCATCCTCATCCTGATCCTCCTTTTCAAACCCGCCGGCCTGCTGGGCAAGGCCACCGTGGAGAAAGTCTAAGCCATGTCTTCCACCCTCAACCCCTCCAAGCTTGCTGGCGCGAAACGCTGGTTGATCGTCGGCATCGCGCTTGCGGTGGTGGTGTCGATGTTTAGCGCTCAGTTCAATCGCTACCATCTCGGCGTCATCGTCGATATCGGCATCAACATCATCCTCGCCGTCAGCCTGAATTTGATCAATGGCCACACAGGTCAGTTCAGCTTGGGGCACGCAGGCTTCATGGCCGTGGGCGGCTACACAGCGGCGAAGATCTCCCTCGTCGTCTCGCCCATGCTGCCGCCTGCTTTGCAGCCGGTGATCTTCCTCGTGGCACTGCTCGCAGGCGGCCTGCTCGCGGCTTTGGCGGGCTTCGGCGTCGGTGTTCCCTCCCTGCGCCTGCGAGGGGATTACCTCGCCATCGTCACGCTCGGCTTTGGTGAGATCATCCGCGTCATCGTGCAGAACATGGAAGCCGTGGGCGCGGCCAGCGGACTGAAAGGCATCCCCAAATACACCACGCTCGGCTGGACCTTCGGGCTCGCTGCTGTGACGATCTACTTTGTCACCTCGCTGGTGAACTCGACCTATGGACGCGGCTTCATCGCTGTGAGTGATGATGAAGTCGCCGCCAGCTCCATGGGCATCAATCCCGTGCGCTACAAGGTCACTGCCTTCGTCACGGGCGCGTTCTTTGCTGGCATCGCAGGCGGCTTGTATGCACATCACAAGCAGTTCCTCTCGCCCACCGGTTTCGATTTCCTCAAGTCCATCGACATCGTCGTCATGGTCATCCTCGGTGGCATGGGCCGCACGGCGGGCGTGGTCGTCGCCGCGATCATTCTCACGCTGCTGCCGGAAGTGCTGCGGCAGTTCAGCGAATATCGCATGATCATCTATTCACTGCTCATCATCGTGCTGATGATGGCCCGCCCGCAGGGTCTCTTCACCTGGACCCGGAAGAAAGGAGCTGCATGAGCCATCCTTTGCTCAAGCTCGATCATGCGACCATTCGCTTCGGCGGACTCACCGCCGTTTCGAAGTTCAGCCTCGAAGTGCAGCCCTGTGAGCTGATCGGCCTCATCGGCCCGAATGGCGCGGGCAAGACCACCGCATTCAACATGATCACTGGTGTGTATCAGCCCACCGAGGGACACATCCATCTCAATGGTCGCAGCATCGCCGGAGTGAAGCCGCACGACCTCACGCGCCAGGGTATCGCGCGAACCTTCCAAAACATCCGCCTCTTTGGCTCGCTCAGCGTCATCGACAACGTCCGCGCGGCCATGCAACTGCACTGCAAGCACGGCGTGCGCGCCTCGCTCTGGCGTGGGGCTCGCTTTAAAACACTCGAAAAGGAAGTCGAGAAGCGCGCCTTGGAATTGCTCGACATCTTCAAGCTCGGCGACATGCGCGATGAAGAAGCCAAGAGTCTTCCTTATGGAGATCAACGCCGACTGGAGATCGTCCGCGCCCTCGCCACACGCCCGAAGCTCTTGCTGCTCGATGAACCCGCCGCGGGCATGAACCCCACGGAGAAAGAGGAGCTCATGCACCTCATCCGCTTCATCAAAGACAAGTTTCAAATTGCCGTCATGCTCGTGGAGCACGACATGACAGTCGTTATGGGCATCTGCGAACGCATCGCCGTGCTCGAGTACGGCATCAAAATTGCCGAAGGCACGCCGCAGCACATCCAGCGCGACCCCAAAGTCATCGCCGCGTATCTCGGCACTGA
>JBILPY010000108.1:0-10396 GCA_044373575.1 Prosthecobacter sp.
ATCGCAGCAACCGAATATGGAAAGGCACTTGCACAACTCGGCGCAAGCTTCAAGCCACTGGCCGAGCCCGAGCCGATGCCGGTGATCCCGGTCGCCTATGGGGTCATCGATGCGAAGGCGCAAAACACCCGCTTTCAGCAGCGCGGCGATCCCGAAAAGCTCGGCGACGAAGTGCCGCGCCGCTGGCTCTCCATCCTCGGAGGCGATCAAGTGCCCGCCGACTCAGGCAGCGGACGCAAGGAACTCGGCGAATGGACCGCCACGTCACCGCTCGCTGCCCGTGTGATGGTCAACCGCATCTGGGAATGGCATTTCGGCAAAGCCCTCGTGCGATCCTCCAATGACTTCGGTGCCCGTGGCGATAAACCCACGCATCCCGAGTTGCTCGACTGGCTTGCCGCGAAGTTCATCGAAAGCGGCTTCAGCGTGAAGGCCATGCACCGGCTGATCTTGAGCAGCCAAGTGTATCAGCGAGCCAGCACCGCGCCCTCCGCCGCCACTGATCCCGACAACCGCTTCCTCGCGCACTTTCAGCGCCGCCGCCTCACCGCCGAGGAGATGCGCGACAGCCTGCTCACCGCCTCCGGACAGCTCGATCTGATGCCAGCCGAGGCGCATCCTTTTCCAGCAGAATCAACATGGACATTTACTCAGCACGGCCCCTTCAACGCCGTCTATGAGACGAACAAACGCAGCGCCTACCTCATGGTGCAGCGCCAGCGGCGGCACCCCTTCCTCTCGCTCTTCGACGGCGCCGACCCGAACGCCACCACCGCCGCCCGCCAGACCACCACCGTGCCCACCCAGGCGCTCTATTTCATCAACGATCCCTTCTTCCACGCACAGGCGGATGCTTTGGCCAGGAAACTCGTCTCACAGCCCAACGACGATGCTCGCATCACCGAAGTGTGGCGCATCCTTTTCCAAAGAAGACCCTCCGCCACCGAAACGCACCGCACAAAGTCCTTCCTCGCCAGCTATCCTGCTGACAACGCAGGCAAATGGACCGCGCAGGTCCGCGTGCTGATGGCGAGCAATGAGTTTCTGCACATCGACTGATATGAAATCGCCACTCAACCGCCGCCAAGTCCTCCGTTCCGCCACGGTGGGGTCGCTTGTGTTTCCTGGCATTGTGCAGCGATTGCTAGCTGAGAGCACAGACCCGCTAGCTCCGAAGCAGCCGCATTTTCCGGCGAAGGCGAAGAACGTCATCTTCCTTTTCATGACGGGCGGCGTGTCGCATGTGGACAGCTTTGATCCGAAGCCGGAGCTGGTGAAAGGCCATGGCAAGGAGATCAAGGCCGACCATCCTGAGATCAAAGGACGCCCGGGCTATGAGCGCATCTACTTGAAGCGACCGCAGTGGGAGTTCGCGAAGCACGGTCAGTGCGGCACGGAGGTGAGCACGCTGTTTCCGCACATGGCGACCTGCGTGGATGACATCGCGCTGATCCGCTCGATGCACACCTCGCACTCGAATCATTACAACGCGACGCTCGGCATGCACACGGGCTCGTTTGCTCAATCGCATGGGCTCGTGGGTCACTTACGGCCTCGGCACGCTGAATCGGAATCTGCCCGGCTTTGTCGTCATCGCGCCGAAGCAGACCTACGCGGGCACGCAGGTCTTCGCGAGCGACTTCCTGCCCGGTGCATATCAGGGCACGCTTGTCGTGCCAGGCGCGGAACCCATCGCCAATGTGGCTCCGCGTTTGCCGGCAAACCGTCAGCAGCTCGAACTCGCCGCTCTGCGCCAGATGAACGAAGAGCACCTGGCCACACGTGCGAGCGATCCGCTGCTCACCGCACGCATGCAGACCTTTGAGACCGCCTTTGGCATGCAGGTGGCCGTGCCGGACGCGTTTGATTTCAAACAGGAGTCCGATGCCACGCTCGGCAGCTACGGCCTCCAGCGCGGCCAGACCACGGGCTTCGGCTGGCAATGCCTCGCGGCAAGACGCCTTGTTGAACGAGGTGTGCGCTTCGTCGAACTCATCGACACCGGCTCCTCCGGCAACTGGGACGCGCACGGCGACATGATGACGCACGCACCGCTCGCGAAGAATGTGGACCAACCCATCGCCGCGCTACTGCGCGATCTGAAGCAGCGCGGCATGATGGAAGACACGCTCGTCGTGTGGACCACCGAGTTTGGTCGCACGCCCTTCAACAACACCGCCGAGGCCCTGGGCCGCGAGCATCACCCGTGGGCCTTCAGTTCCTGGCTTGCCGGTGCGGGAGTGAAGCCCGGCATCGTCCACGGTTCGACCGATGAGATCGGCCTGCGTGCCTCCGTGGATCCCGTCCACGTCCGCGATTTCCACGCCACCATTTTGCACCTCATGGGCTTCGATCACGAGAGGCTCACCTACCGCCACGCCGGCCTCGACTTCCGCCTCACCGGCGTGGAAGAGAGCCATGTGGTGAAGGAAGTGCTCGCTTGAAACGATTCATCCAAAACCAACCCAACACCACATGAACACCCACCGATTCAACCGTCGAGCCTTCCTGCGCGGAGCAGGTGTCACCATGGCGCTGCCATGGATGGAGTCCGTCAATGTCTGGGGTGATGAGCCGAAGAAAAACAAACCGGCCAGCGAGGCTCCGGTGCGTTTGTGCGTCACCTTCTCCGGCAACGGCTTCCAATCGAAGGAATGGTGGGCGAAGGGCGAAGGCAAAGCGATGGAACTCGGCCGTGTGCTAGAGCCGCTGAAGGACTTCCGTGAGCGACTGCTCTTTGTGCGCGGTTTGTATCATGAAGAGGCTCGCAAAGGCAACATCCACTCCTCGCAGACCGGCAACATGCTCTCCGGCGCGCCCATCGCGAGCGGTGGCGAGATCCGCAGTGGCACGAGCTTCGATCAAATGCTCGCACAGACCTACGGACGCTCCACGAAGGTGCCGAGCCTGGTTTTGGCCTGCGAGAAGTCGAATCCGTCGGTGCACAAGAACTACTCGATGCTCTACAGCTCGCACATCTCGTGGTCTTCGCCCACCACGCCGACGCCGCTGGAGCTTTACCCGGCACTGGCCTTTGATCGTCTCTTCAAAGACGACGCTTCGCCAGCCGACAAAAGCGTGCTGGATGCCGTGCTGGCCGATGCGCAGGATTTGCGCCGTGACATCAGCAGCAGCGATCAGCGAAAGCTCGATGAGTATCTCGACAGCGTGCGCGAGGTCGAGAAACGCATCGAAAACGCCGGTAAACGCGGCGAACTGCAAGGCTGGCGCCCCACATTGGACAAACCAAATATGCAGCGCCCTGCCGATGGCATCCCGCAGGACATCGCCGAGCACATGAAGCTCATGTGCGACATCCTCGTGCTCGGTTTTCAGACCGACACCACGCGCATCACCACGCTGAAGCTCAACAACGACCACAGCGCCCTGCGTTTCCCGAATCTGCCCAGCATCCAGCAGCCAGGCCACGGCATCGACTACATGATCCACCACCTCCTCAGCCACAGCGATGGCGAGGACTACCTCAAGGTGAACCAGCTCTTCATGCAGCAACTCGCCTACCTCGCCCGCAAGCTCGACAGCATCCGCGAAGGCGAACGCACGCTGCTGGACAACACCATGCTCATGCACTGCTCCAGCATGATGGCCGGTGCCAAACACGACAATGATCAGCTTCCCGTGATCGTCCTCGGCGGCGCCGGCGGCAGGCTCAAGACCGGTCGCACTCTCGACTACAAGGACAAACCCGAGCGCCAGCTCTGCCGCCTCTTCATGTCGATGATGGACAAGATGGACGTGCGCCCGAAGACCTTCGGTGACGCGAAACTCATGCTGGAGGAAGTGTGAGGATGCGGAGGCTCGTCCAAGCGCACTTTGCTGCCACTCGAGTCGCGAATGAAAGACGACTGTCCCTGCGGACCGCCCAACGCCTGCGTGCCTCTTCTAAACCCGAAGGGTTTCCAGCCATTAGCCGGTGGTTGAGCGAAGCGACACCACCGGGACCAAACGCAATGCAAAGACGATCCCAGAGGGATCGCAACGAGCACGTTGGCTTCGGACCCGGCATCGCTGGCATCCTTTCAGGATGCGTTTCTTTCCTCGCACGAGTCTGGTGGTGCCGCTCCTTCGTCGCTCAACCACCGGCTAATCGCAGGGATGCCTTTGACATCACTGGCAACGCGTGGCGCGGCATTCTCGCGTGTCGCTTGGTGTTCGCGATCTCGTTCGCCATCTTCTCCGCCTTTGTGTGGCCCGCTTGCGCCGCTGATGCACCATCGAAGATCCGGGGCGTTGCGGAGACAGCCGGAGGCAAACCCAACATCCTTTTCATCGTCGTCGATGACTTGAAGCCGCTTCTGGGCTGCTACGGCGCTTCGTGGATCAAGTCGCCTAACATCGACCGACTCGCGGCGCGTGGCACGCTGTTCACCTCGAGCTATTGCCAGGTGTCATTCTGCGCTCCATCGCGGATGAGCGTGCTCACCGGGCTTCGACCCGACTCGACGCGCGTGTTTTTTAATCCCACGCAACCGCAAGACATCCTGCGCACCCGCTTCCCGGATCTCGTCACGCTGCCGCAGCAGTTCAGGAATCACGGCTACATCACTCATCCGCTGCACAAGGTCTTCGATGGGCGCACGGTGGATGCAGGGCACGACCTCGCATCGTGGAGCGTGCGTTATGGCCCGTGGGAGATGGCACCCGGTGAGAAGCCCGCGCCGGGCGGTTATCAGGACCCGGCGACAAAGGCGCGACTGGCCGAGTCTGCCTCGCAGGGCAAGCCAGCCGCAGGACCTGCGACGGAGGCTTGCGGCATCGCGGACAACGCCTATCACGACGGCGGCGTGGCCTTTACCGCGGCCAAACGCATCAGAGAGTTCGAAGAGCAAGGCCAACCCTTTTTTCTCGCGGTCGGTTTTGTAAAGCCGCATCTGCCATTCATCGCGCCGAAGAAATACTGGGACCTCTACGATCGCGCCTCGCTTCCGCTCGCTCCGGTGCAAAACCTGCCGAAGGCCAGCCCGCACGACCTCGCGTTTTACAGCCACTCGGGTGAGCTACGCGCTAACTCCGATGTGCCGAAGACCCGCCCGATTTCCGAATCACAGCAGCGCGAGCTCATCCACGGCTACGCGGCCTGTGTCTCCTACATTGACGCGCAGGTAGGTCTTCTGATGAAGACGCTCGAAGAGACGGGCATAGCCGACAACACCATCATCTGCCTCTGGGGCGATCATGGCTTCCATCTGGGTGAGCACGGTCATTGGGGCAAAGTCACCAATTACGAGGACGCAACCCGCGCGCCGCTGATCATCGCCACGCCGCATCAAAAGCAGTCGCTACGCGTCACCAAGATCGTGGAGTTCCTCGACATCTATCCCACGCTCTGCGAACTCGCCAATCTGCCGGTGCCACAACACGTGGAAGGCAAAAGCCTGGTGCCGTTGTTGCGCGGCGAGACCCACACACTGCACGAGGCTGCGATCAGCCAAATGGCTTCACAATCAGCCAAGGATGGCATCATGGGTTGGGCGCTGCGCACACCGCGCTACCGCTACATCGAATGGCGCCGTGCCGACCTCAGCACCGAAACGCCTCGCATCACGGCTCAAATCGAGTCCGTCGAACTCTACGACTACCAGACTGATCCGCTTGAGCGCGAGAACCTTGCCAGCAATACGGAGCACCTCGCCGCGCTCAACGAGCAGCAGGACCTCTTCGACAAGCTGCTGCCGCACCTGCCGAAGGCAACACGCTGATTCCACAAAGGCACAAGGGCCATCCAAACTTTCCAACCATGAACATCACCATAGACATTCTTTTTCGAGCAGCCACTGCAGGGGCGCTTTGTGTGCTGATTTCATCTGCTCGTGCCATCGAACCGCGCGCCCTCCTTCAAACCCACTGCCTCAACTGCCACTCCACTGAAAAGCAGAAGGGCGATCTCGATCTCGAAGCCTCCGATATTCAAAAGGAGCCGCACATCTGGGAAAATGTGCTGGAGCAGATCGAGATGGGCGAAATGCCGCCGAAGAAGGAAAAGCAGTTCTCCCCAACGGAGAAAAAGCAGCTCACGGATTGGGTGCGTGGCACGTTGGATCAAATCGCCCTCGCCAATGCAGGCGATCCCGGCCCCGTCGTGTTGCGGCGACTGTCGAACATGGAATACACCTACACGCTGCGCGATTTGACCGGCATCGAGTCGCTCGATCCCGCGAAGGAGTTTCCCGTCGATGGCGCGGCGGGTGAAGGATTCACCAATGCAGGCGCGGCGCTCGTCATGTCGCCTGCGTTGCTGACGAAGTATCTCGACGCCGCGAAGGAAGTCGCCGCGCATGCGGTTTTCACGCCGCATGGCATGCGTTGCTCCGCCAACACCTCGGCGCAGGATTGGACGGATGAAGCGCTCACGGCCATTCGCGCCATCTATGCACGCCACACCGCCACCTCAGCAGGCACACAAACGGAGGCGCAAGGCATCAAGCTCGACACCGGCACGGGCGGCGGGCGCTTGCCACTCGCGAAGTATCTCGATGCGCTTCAAAGCCGCGGCAGCGCCGAGGGTTTGAGCCCCAAATACCTGCAAATCCTTCGCGTGGCACTCACGAGCACGAAGCCATCCGTCTTGCTCGATCCACTGCGTGCGAAGTTCCGCGAGAAAAAACTCACCGCTGCCGACATCGAGCCCTGGCAGCAAGTTTTGTGGCGATTTGCCAACGTCGGCCACATCGGCAAGCAAAACGGCCCGAAGGCCTGGCAGGAGCCAGTGACGCCGCTCGTGCCGAAACACGAGATGCGCGTCAAACTCACCTCGGATCGCGATGTGACGCTTTATCTGACCACCACCGATGCAGGCGACGGCAGCGCCGATGACGAAGTGATCTGGGAGAATCCCCGCCTCGTTGCCGCTGGTCGGCCTGATCTGCCGATCAGTGACCTTCCCACGCTGGTCAAGCATCTTGAAGCGCAACGCGCCAAGATCATCGCCAGCACCGAGCAATGCCTGAATGCCATCGCGACCGGTAAAGACGATGCCGATGCATCTTTGATGACCGCGTGGCGTGAATACCTCGGTTACGGCACCACCAAGCTCGAACCGCTGCTCACGAAGCAGCTCAAGAGCATCCCGGACTACGCCTTTATCCAAGGCTGGCAGGGCGAGCAGGCACTGAGCGTGATGGCGAACTCCTCTGACACCTCCGTGCGCACGCCGGGCGTGATGAAGGCGAACAGCGTCGCCACGCATCCCTCGCCGACGCGTGCCTCGGTCATCGCGTGGAAATGTGAAAAAGCCGGCACGCTCCGCATTCACGGCGATGTCTCGGACGCGCATCCCGAATGCGGCAACGGCGTCACTTGGGCACTCGAAGTGCGTCGCGGCCACACCAGTGAGGTGCTCGCCAGCGGCGTGACCAAAGGCGCGACCGTTTTGCCAATGGGTCCGTTTGAAAACGTGCGCGTCGAGCCCGGCCAAGTCGTCGCTTTGGTCATCGGTCCGCGCGATGGCAGCCACGTCTGCGACCTCACCGCCATCAATCTCACGCTCAGCGATGGCTCGAAGACTTGGAATCTCGCGAAGGACGTCTCGCCAAACATCCTCAAAGGCAATCCGCATGGCACATGGCACTTCCTCAGCCAACCCGCCACCCTCGAAGCCGCACCGGATGTGCCTGCGCCGATTGCCGAATGGCGAAAAAAACCTTCACCGGAGCTGGCCGTGAAAGTGCGGCAGCATTTGGAGAAGGATTTCCCTCTCAACTCACCGCTGCTGAGACAGTTTTTGTCGGACAGGTCTGACTCGTCCGACAAGTCTGACATCATGGTCAAAGCGCCTTCGGTGATTGAGGTGAAAATACCCGCAGCCCTCGCCAATGGCACCGAGTTCGTCGTCACCGGCAAACTGGCCTCCAAAACCAACGGCAGTGTGCAGATGCAGGTGCTCACTGAGAAGCTGGATGCCAGCGTGAGCCTTGTCGCAGGCAAATCGGAGTCGGCGGTCAAAAACGGCCAGTGGAGCGACAACAATCTCGTCACGCTGTACAGCGCCCCGATCATTGTGAATGATGCCAGCGAGCCCCGCGCACGCTTTGAGGCCGCTTTCGACGACTTCCGCGCTCTTTTTCCCATCGCGCTCTGTTACACCAAAATCGTGCCGGTGGATGAGGTGGTCACGCTGACGTTGTTTCATCGCGAGGACGATCATCTGCGCCGTTTGATGCTCTCCGAGGCCGAATCGCGCGAACTCGACCACTTGTGGGATGAACTGCTCTTCGTCAGCGAGGCTCCGCTGAAGCAAGTGGATGTCTTTGAGCAGCTTTTCCAGTTTGCCACGCAGGACGCGAAGCCCAGCGCCTTCGAGCCTATGCGCGAGCCGATCCTGAAAGCCGCCGCGAAGTTCAAAGAACAGCAGAAGGCCGTCATCGAGCCGCAAAAAGCCGCCGTGCTCGCTTTCGCAGAGAAAGCTTGGCGACGCCCGCTCACCAACAAGGAGATCACCGGTCTGCGAACCTTTGATCCGCGTCTCATGCTCGTGCGAGTGCTCACTTCGCCCGCGTTTTTGTATCGCGGCGAGAAAGCGCCGGGAAAAACCGGCCCGGTGAGTCCGCAGGAACTCGCCACACGCCTCAGCTACTTCCTTTGGTCTTCGCTGCCGGATGATGAGTTGCGCTCCGCAGATCTCCACGACCCTGCCACACTCGCCGCGCAGGCCCAACGCATGCTCAAGAGTGACAAAGTGCGCCGCCTCGCCACCGAGTTCGGCTGCCAGTGGTTGCATGTGCGGGATGTCGCCACGCTCGAAGAAAAGAGCGAACGCCATTTCCCCACCTTCCTCGACCTCCGAGACGACATGCAGGAGGAAGTCACCCGCTTCTTCATCGAACTCATTCAAAACAACCGCAGCGTGCTCAGTTTGCTGGATGCGGATCACACCTTCGTGAATGCGGAACTCGCGAAGCACTACGGAATAAAGGCAGAAGAATGGGGGCAGAAGAATCAATCTGCTCATTCTCCTGCCCCCATTCTCCTGCCTACTTCAGACTCGGACTGGCATCGAGTGGAGCAAATCCACGCCCATGGCCGCGGCGGCATCCTTGGTTTCGCCGCCACGCTCGCCAAGCAAGCTGGAGCTTCGCGCACCAGCGCCATCTTGCGCGGCACTTGGCTCACCGAGGTCGTGCTCGGTGAGAAACTGCCCATACCGCCCAAAGGCGTGCCCACCTTGCCCGAAGAAGCCCCCGCCAACCTCACGGAGCGGCAACTCATCGAGCGACACAGCCGCGACGAGAACTGCATGGGCTGCCACAAGCGCATCGACCCCTTCGGCTTCGCTCTCGAAGGCTTCGACGCCATTGGCCGCTCTCGAAAGGCCGATACGAAGGCCGTTTTGCCCGACGGCACTGCCGTCGATGGCCTTGACGACCTTCGCGACTACCTGCTCACCAAGCGGCGTGACGATTTCCTGCGCCAGTTCAGCCGCAAACTGCTTGGCTACGCCCTCGGCCGCAGCGTGCAGCTTTCCGACAAGCCGCTGATCAACTCGATGGTGAAGAGTGACCTTCGCATCGGCACGCTTGTCGATTTGATCGTGTGCAGCCCGCAGTTCCGTGAAGTGCGGGGGCGTGATGCGGTCGCGAGTCATTGATTCCGCTGCCAAAACCCGCCGTCTCAATGCGTAGGTTTGCATCATGCTTCGGAAAGCCCTCTTTTTTATCTGCATCGCCACGACGAGCCTCGCCGCGGAGCCTTTGAGCTTCGTGCGCGACATCCAGCCCATTTTGACCAAGACAGGCTGCAATGCTGGCGCGTGCCATGCGAAGGCCATCACCGGTCAGCGAGGCTTCCGCCTCAGCGTCCTCGGCTTCGAGCCCGAGGAGGACTACGAAGCCATCGTGAAGCAGGGGAAGGGGAGGCGCGTCTTCCCACCTGCACCGGAAGAAAGCCTGCTGATCACCAAAGGTGCGGCCATCGTGCCGCACACGGGTGGGAAGAAGATCGAGCCCGGCTCCGAGCATTATCAGACGCTCGTGCGCTGGATCGCCGAAGGCATGCCGTATGAGCAAAAGAACGAGCCGAAGCTCACGGAGATCGCCGTCGAGCCCTCACGCATCACATTGAAGGTGAAAACTGCGCAGCAGCTTAAAGTCACCGCCCGCTACTCAGATGGCGGCAGCCGCGATGTGACGAAGCTCGCTCTCTTTGAAGCCAACGACACCGCCATGGCCTCCGCCGATGACAAGGGCCTCGTGCAGACGTTCGACATCCCCGGCAACGTCGCCGTCATGGTGCGTTTCGGCGGCAAAGTCAGCGTGTGCAGTGTCTCCGTGCCTCTGGGTGCGCCGGTGGATGTCTTGCCGCCGGTGAAGAACTTCATCGACCAGCATGTGTTTGCGAACTTGAAGCAGATCGGCATCCCGCCCTCGCCCATCTGCGATGA
>JBILPY010000615.1:0-3179 GCA_044373575.1 Prosthecobacter sp.
CAGAAGCAGGTCACTGAGCTTGCCGATAGCCGGGAGATGTCCACCTGCGGCGATCCTGAACTGGAGGCGATGGCAGTGGCTGAGATCCCAATCGTGGAAAAGCGTGTCACGGAGCTGGAGAAGCTCGTTCAGCTGGCCGTTCTGCCGCCTGATCCGCTGGAAGGGCGTGATGCGCTCCTCGAAGTGCGCGCTGGGACAGGGGGGGATGAGGCCTCGCTCTTTGCTGCCGACCTCGTGCGCATGTATTCACGCTTTGCCGAGGCTCGCGGCTGGAAGGTGGAGACGCTCGAGTCTAGCCCTTCGGACGTCGGAGGCTTTAAGGAAATCGTCATGAAGGTTAGCGGTGATGAAGTCTTCCGACGCCTCCGCTACGAGAGCGGCGTCCACCGTGTCCAGCGTGTGCCCACCACCGAGGCCCAGGGCCGCATCCATACCTCGGCCGCCACCGTCGCCGTGCTTCCTGAGGCTGAGGAAGTGGACTTTGAACTCAAGCCCGACGAAGTCCGCATCGAAGTCTGCCGCTCCTCCGGCGCGGGAGGGCAGGGGGTGAATACCACTGACTCCGCCGTGCAGGTCATGCACATTCCCACCGGCACCATCGTCCGCTGCCAGGACGGGCGCAGTCAGATCAAAAACAAAGAAAAAGCCCTCACGATCCTGCGCTCACGTTTGCTGGAAAGAAAGCAACAAGAAGAGGCCGCCAAGTACTCCGCTCACCGCCGCGACCTCATTGGCAGCGGCGGTCGTGAGGAAAAGATACGCACCTACAATTTCCCGCAGAATCGCGTCACGGATCACCGCATCGACCTCACCCTCTACAGCCTGGAAACCTTCATTGAAGGTAAGATCGACGATATGCTCGACAAACTCCTCGCCACCGATCTTGAAGAGCGCCTCGCCGAAGCGGGCCTGCGTTAACGCGTTTTCCGGCATCTTCGTCATTCTCCATGAAGCCCCTCCTTGAAGTCCTCACCTCCGGCACGGGCTACCTGCAAAAGCACGGTGTCGATGAGGCCAGGCTGAACATGGAGCACCTCCTCGCCCACGCCCTCGGCTGCCGCAGGCTCGACCTTTACCTCCGCTTCGAGGAGCGACTGCCCGAGGACACCCTCGCCCGCCTCCGCGACCTCATCCGCCGCCGTGCCGAGGGCACACCGCTCCAGCACTTGCTCGGCACCGTCGATTTCCTCGGCCACGAACTCATCAGCGACCACCGCGCTCTCATCCCACGACCCGAGACCGAGTTCCTCGTCGATTGGCTCATCCGCGAGGTCGCCGCCAGCCGCCTCCCGCGTCCCACCGCCGTGCTGGACATGGCCACCGGCTCCGGCTGCATCGGCCTCACCCTCGCCTCCGCTTGGAAAGATGCACGCACCCAGCTCACTGACATCTCTGAGGACGCCCTCGATCTCGCCCGCCTGAATGCCTCCCGTCTCGGGCTCGATCACGTCCAGCTCACCCGCAGTGACCTCTTTGAAAAAGTCACCGCCAGCTTCGATCTCGTCGTCACGAATCTGCCCTACATCCCCAGCGCCGAGATCCCCGCCCTCTCCCGCGAAGTGCGGCGCGATCCCGTCACCGCACTCGATGGCGGCCCCGATGGCATGGACATCATCCGCCGTTTTCTAAAGGAAGCCCCCACGCACCTCCTCCCCGGCGGCATGGTAGCCCTCGAGGTCGGCCATGATCAGGGTCAAACCGTCGCCGACATCGCCAGCCAGCATGGTTTCACTGGAGTGCGCCTGCTTGCCGACCTCGCCGGCATCGAGCGCTTTGTCCTCGGCACGCACCCTGGACTGCCCAGTATCGCGGTTGCCGAAGATGAGGCTGTTCAGGCAGAAACGGAAATTCCGATAAAATAGTCTTGTCTGAAAACGGTGGCCTGTTAAAACCAGCGCTCTTTCCGTGATTTTCACCACCCCCCGAGTCACCAGCTTGCTCCTTTGGAGCCTTAGCAGCGTCTGCGCTTTTGCGCAGGACAGCCTGTTACCGCTGCCTGTCGCAGGACCGGAGATGCCTGTGATCATGGACTCTGGCAGCACGACCAGCCGCTTTTTAAAGCCGTCGAAGTCCATCAAGCCGCCTGTCACGACCACGACCACCGCCATCCTGCCTCAGCCGCAGGTAAATGCACCCACCGTTGCGCGTCTTCGTCGCCTCATCCTCATGCCTGCTGGGATCTCACCCGAGATGATGCGCGAGCACATCGTCGCCAGCGGTCAGAGTCGCCAGCCCGTCACCGTCGTCGGGATGTCTGCTCCAGCGCCCGTTTTGGCAAAGCTCGCAGACCTCTTCGGCAGCAACGTCAATGCGGCCACGCAGAAGAAAGTCATAGACGCTGTCCGTCAGGGCATGGGCACCGAAAACGCAGCCGCGACCAGCACCGTCCCGCGTCGTGTCGAAGTTGTCGGTTGGCTGCCCTCCGAAGGCGTCATGGCCGTCGCCGTGTATCCTGAGAGCTAAGTGATGCGGGCACTCCTGCCCGCACCTTTCGTCAGGGGGTCTCCCCCGTCTTTTACAGCTCCCGCACGCGGATATTCCGATACCACGTCTCGTCGCCGTGGTCCGTGATCATGATGTGACCGTGTCCCGGAGCAAAGCCCACCTTGTTCTTAAACTTGCTCGCCGCGATCCGCGTCGTCCACTCTTCTGATTTCGTGTCGGACGCGCACACCAGCACCCCGTTCAGGTAGTGCTCGATCTTCCCGTCCTTCACCACCACCCGGCTCGTGTTCCACTCGCCTGGAGCCTTCAGCGGCTTGTCGGCAGCGGGCTCTTTGATGTCGTAAATGGAGCCCGTCGTGTGGCTGCCACCCTTCATGCCGTCGGGATGCTTCTTGTCATCGATCATTTGGTATTCGATGCCGAGCCATTCCTTCCCGCCGACCTTTGTCACCCAATACTTCACGCCGTTGTTGCCGCCTTCCTCGACTTTCCATTCCCACTCCAGCTCGAAATTCGTGTACTCCTTGTCGCTCAGCAACATGCCGCCGGGAGTGCCATTCAGGTGCAGGGTGCCATCCGACACGCTCCAGCCAGCGCCGGGTTTTTTACCGTCCGGCGCATGCCAGCCAGTGGTGGACTGACCATCAAAGAGGGACACAAAATCACCGGCGAAGGCAGGAAGTGCGGCCAGGGCGAGTAAAACAGAGAGGAAGGGTTTCATGGAGGGGTAGGGG
>JBILPY010000616.1:0-3165 GCA_044373575.1 Prosthecobacter sp.
CCCGATACAGCGGAGCGCACATGGATGCTGACACGCAGCGCAACCGCGTGGCTCAGGTGAACCGTCACTTCGGCCTCGAACCGTGGTTCTTTACTGCGGGGCAGAAGGTCGTGAAGAACGCCGAAATCCTGCGCCTCGGCTACTTGCAACGCACGGATCAAGTGCTGCACCTCCCGATTCAAAACACCGAGGGGGAATACATCGGCAAAGTGGGGACTCTGCGCATGGACTTGCCGAAAGGCCGGATCGTTCACGTCGTGGTCGAAACCAACAAGGCCGCCAGCGAACGCAGTGTCATCCAGGCCAGAGCCCTGAAATTCAATGGGGCGAAAGACGGACTCATCCTCGACAGCACGGTGGCCGAGCTGGCAGGCGAACCGCACTTCCGCTGGGTCAATGGCAGCAGGACCAGTTACCAGGAGGAGGCCTATGTGAACCGAGAGGTCAAAGCCGACAACGGGCTGCGCTCCCGGCAAAGCGCGAACGCAGACGTCGTCAAAAGATCCATGCCGATGGAAGATGGGGAAAGCTTCCGGGACGAGGGGAAAACCGCCCGCATCAAACAGTCCATCCAGGCCGATTCCAGCCTCTCCAGCACTGCCAAGAACGTGGAAGTCGTCACGCTCAACGCCCAGACCACGCTGCGTGGTCATGTGACCACACTCGAGGAAAAGCAGCGCATCGGTGAGATCGCGATGAAAGCTGGCCGCTCAGCGAATGTGAGCAATCTTCTGGAAGTCAGGCCCCGCTAACGGCAGGGTCAGCCATGCCGCCATGACTTTCGAAATCGCGTTGCTGTTCGGCATCGTCGTCATCGCCCTTGCGCTCTTTGCCTGGGATCGTTTCTCGCCGGACATCATCGCGCTGGGGGTGCTGCTTTCGCTGACCCTGGCTGGTCTCGTGCCTGCTGACAAAGCCTTCGCAGGTTTTGGCAGTGACACAGTGATCATGATTCTCGGTCTGCTGATCCTCACTGCCGCGCTCCAGCGCACAGGTATCGCCGATCTGGCAGGCAGGGCGGTGCTCATGCATGCGGGAGATGACCCCAACCGTCTTCTGCTGGCCGTGATGATCACCGTCGCCAGTCTGAGCGCCTTCATGAGCAACACGGCGGCCACCGCTTTGTTCGTTCCCGTGGTCTTCGGCATCGCAAAGAAGTCTGGCATCAACCCTGGAAGGCTGCTCATGCCGCTGGCCTTTTCCTCCATTTTGAGCAGCTCGGTTACAGTCATCTCGACTTCGACCAATCTCGTCGTGAGCGGCATGATGACGCGCTATGACATGGCACCCATCGGCATGTTTGAACTGGCACCCGTCGGGCTGACCATCGCTGTCGTCGGGGTGCTCTACATGTACTTCATCGGTCGGCGCATGATCCCTGAACGTGCTGCGCCGGATGCGCAGGATGAGGACTTCGCCGCCAGGCCCTATTTGAGCGAGATCGTCATCCAGCCGGGCTCCAGTCTCGATGGCCTGACTCTGGAGGAAGCCAAGATCGGACAGACACTGGGCCTCACTGTCATCCGCATCATTCGCGAAAAAACACTACGTCTTCAGGCTCATGCACGCGCCGTTCTCAGGGTCGGCGACGTGCTTCTCGTTCAGGGCAGCCAGGAAGACATCCTCAAGGTCAAAGACACCGGCGGCATGGAGATCAAGGCAGACGTGAAATTGTCTGATCCCGATCTGCTGGACAGCGAGAGCGCGCTGGCGGAGGCCATCGTGTTGCCAGGTTCACGGCTCATCGGACAAACGCTGAAGGCGTACCGCTTCAGCGAGCGCTATGACCTGCAGGTGCTCGGCATCAACCAGCGCGGCGTCAATGTCTTGAAAAAGATGAGCCTCACCGCCATCAAGCTCGGTGATGTGCTGCTGCTCCAGGGGCGGCGGGAGCGGATCGCCGCACTGGATGGCGAGCATGCCTTTCACATCCTCGGCCCGCTCGGCTGCATGGAAGAGGTGCGTCCGCGCCGTCAGCGCGCCGTGCTTGCCGTCAGCATCTTCATCGCTGCCATCGTGCTGGCGGCCTTCAATGTCACCTCATTGCCCGTGGCAGTCATGCTCGGAGCATTGCTCGTCTTTGCCACCGGCTGCATCACCCCCGAAGAGGCTTATGGCGCCATCGAGTGGAAGGCCATCATTCTCATCGGCTCCATGCTGACCCTGGGCGCAGCCATGGATCACACCCGTGCTGCGGCCTACCTCGCCGGGCAGATCATTGCGCTCATCGGCGAAGCTGGCCCCTTGTGGCTGCTCAGCGGGTTCTTCGCGCTCACCGTCCTGCTCACACAACCCATGTCAAACCAGGCCGCCGCCATCGTCGTCATCCCCATCGCCATCCAGACCGCGTTGCAGGCCGGGCTGAATCCACGCCCCTTTGCCATCATGATCGCCGTCGCGGCCAGTTGTTCCTACCTCACACCCCTGGAGCCCTCCTGCCTCATGGTCTATGGGCCTGGCAGGTATCGCTTCGCAGACTTTGTGAAGGTGGGCTCGCTCCTCACTTTGCTCATCTACCTCATTGCCATCACTCTGGTGCCTTGGCTCTGGCCTCTGCGGTAGCAGGCTGAACACGCAAGTCTGGCATGTGGAGCCTTGGGGTTATCAGGTGCCTTTGAGGTCATCGGCCCGAAGCTTCACAGCCCCTCTTTTGCCACAGACTCACCCAATCTTTCCCAGACCTACAAACAGCAGAGTCGGCTTCCCCTCTTCGCGGGCCTGCGGTAGATCGACGCGAAATTCGAGCTGCCAGTCGTTGAGTTCTTCGGGGTCGATGAGGACTTGGTTCACACGCCACGTCTGGCCGTCCTCGCTTGGCTCGACGTAGGTGTGGCGGCCATTGCGGGCTTCGTTGTCGAGGCGGATGCGATCATGATCGGCGTAGTAATCGTCGAGCGCGGGATGGTCGATCTTGCCGCTGATGATCTGCTGCATGTAGCGGAAGATTTCAGTGCGGATGAGCGCGGTGAACTCACGCTTGTTGCGCGTGATGTCGGGGGCTTCGGCAGGTTTCTCCTCGACCTCGTCCGGCTTATAGTTCGGATCACGCAGCTTCTCCCATTCATCGAGTAGGCTCGAATCCGTGCCGCGCAGCACGCCAGCAATCCACGCCTCCATCTCCTGCACAGCTTCGTTCTTGAAGCTGTCTGGAACGGTCTGCGCCAG
>JBILPY010000617.1:0-3164 GCA_044373575.1 Prosthecobacter sp.
AGTATTGCCTGAATACGAAGATATTTTTCATTCCACACGCTCCACTTTTCATCTTCAGGATGACAAGGCGAAACGTGGAAAAGTAGAGCGGGCGTGGGGAGCTTGAGACGTCACTCTGCCGAATAACGGAATGACGAAGCAGCGGCGATGGTTTCATGACATGAGTTCTTTGATCGTGACGTGGGCGAGAGATTCGACCTGCTTCCATGCGCCGGTGAAGTCAAGATGCCGGGTCATGGGGCCGGGGGCGACGATGCAGCGGATGCCTGCGGCGATGGCGGCGCGGAGGCCGTTGAGGGAGTCTTCAAAGATGACGGCTTCTTCAGGGGCCACGCCGAGCTTTTCGGCAGCATGGAGGAAGAGGCTGGGGTCGGGCTTCACCTTGCCGGTGTCATCGACGGTGGAGATGTGGTGGAAGTGATCGTGCAGGCCGAGCTGGTCCATCCAGGAGTCGATCCACACGCGTGGGCTGCTGGAGGCGATGGCGATGCGGAGGCCGAGTGAGTCGGCCTCTTTGAGGAGATCGGCGACGCCAGGGAGGAGGTGCAAATGCTTGCGCAGTTCGCCCTCGTGGGTCTTGCGAGCGACCTCCACGGCGTCCCAGTCAAAGGCGCGGCCGGTGAGCTGTTCGAGATCGCGTTTCGGGTCATAGACGCCGGTGATAAAGTCAGTGCCCACAGCCTGGGCGTAGCGCTCTACGGGCAGTTCGTGGCCGTGCTGGTCGAAGATTTCTCTCCAGGTGTGGTAGCCGGTGCTTTCAGTGTCAACGATGAGGCCGTCGAAGTCGAAGATGACGGCGCGGATGGGGGAGGGCATAGGCGGCAATGGAGTGCCGATGAATCACCCGCCAGCCAACTTGTTTTTTAGCGGCGCATGGCGCGCCTCATGACGACGAGCGCATCGCCAGGCATGAGCATGGCACTGGAGGTGGGATTCAGATCGGTGTTGCCCTCCTTTCTCAAAATGGCCACGGCGAGCAGCCGCCCGGCGGCCTCGGACTCGACATCGCTGATGCGCCGATGCGCCCAGGGGGAGTCGGCGCTGATCTCGATCTCCTCCATGTCGATGCCGAGCTCGGTGAGGTGATGCTCAAACTCGACGCGGGATTTGGTATGGGTGCCGAGGAGTTCGCGCGCGTTCGGATGCAGGATGAGATGGGCGATGCGGTCTGCGCCGATGTGGGCGGGCAGCACCACGCGGTTCGCCCCGGCCTGGAGGAGCTTGCGCTCGGTGGAGGGCACTTCACCGCGGGCGATGATTTGCACGCTGGGGTTCATGTTGCGCGCGCTGAGCGTGATGAAGACATTGGCGGCATCATTCGGCAGCACGGTGGCGAGCACGCGGGCTCTGGAGATGCCGGCCGCGCGGAGCACCGTTTCATCCGTGGCCTCGCCCTGAAGCGTGAGGCAGCCGGATTCGCGTGCCTCGGCCACACGGTCGGGGGCTTGATCCAGGATGACATACGGGATGCCACCCGCTTCGAGCTGTGCGGCGATCATGCGCCCGATGCGGCCGTAGCCGCAGATGATGGCGTGGTTCTTGAGTTTCTCGATTTCGTTTTCCATGCGTTTGCCTCCGAGTGCTTTTTGGATCTGGGCCTCCGTCAGCCATTGGACGAAGGAACCGGTGATGAAAATGATGCCCGTGCAGCCGAGGACGATGAGCGCCATCGTCCAGGCCCGCAGCCAGGGATCGGTGATGGGCACGACCTCGCCAAAGCCGACGCTGAAGGCGGTGATGATGACCATGTAAAAGGCATCGCTCCACGACCAGCCAGCGAGCCGGTAGCCGAGGGTGAAGACCAGCATCACCACGCCCACGAAGATAGAGGCATAGATGAGGTTGGCCTGCGGGCGGCTTTTCGAGATGGGCATGGGGTTGGCTGCCAGATGGCAGAGCCAAAGGCGTGCCAAGGGTGAAACTGCCGTGGCATCCTCAGGAAAGGCGCAGGAGTCAATTCATGATCGACGGAGCTGTCCTGTCAGGAATCGGCTCCTGAACCTTTCTTGCCCTTCTAGTGCACGTACTCCTCCATCCTCCATCCCTCAAAGTCTCCCAGTCTCGCGGCGCAGCCGCTCTCCTTCCCTCCATCTCCCCGCGCCATCCCACGATCAAGCGCTCTGCTTGGCTGAAGTTCCAAATGTCTATATACTGGAATCTTGCAATTCGAAACACCTGCCCCCTTTCACTTCAGGCGGAACCGGAGTCTGCGGAGTTTTTTCTGCAACGGCAGCGGCTGGCGTCAGCCCGCCGCCGTCCTCAGGCTGCGTCTGGTCGAAAGCCGAAAAGACTCGTGTTTCTACAGCGGTTTCACCAGTCACAAGATTACGGAGATGCTCCGAGCGTTACGCTGCCGCTCCAGAGAGGAGTTCGGGTCACGCGAATTTCTTTTCCACTGATGGGATGGATGTCCATGTACGGCAGTTCGGCGATGTTGAAGAAGCCAACGCCTTGTTTGAAATCGGTGCGGGACACGAGGACACCGTTGTAAGTGACCGGACGTTTAATCTGGGCGATGGGAACGACAAGGTCCGTGGGATCGTCATTCACCAGCTGAATGCTGCCGCTGAACACCCCCGTCGCAGCCGTGACGCTCAATTTGATCAGATATGGATTAGGCGAAGCTGGAGTGACAACGTTGGTGGCTGAGATCGAAAACAAGTGCTGCGCGTCCGCCGGAAAACTGCGCTCGATGGAGGCGAGCGACACCTGGGCATTCGGAGGCGATGGTGCCGAAAGGTTCAAGATGGTTCCCGCAGGTTTGACCCACGTGGCGCCGATGGCGATCACACCTGGGTTTGAAAAGCCCAACTTATAGCTGAGCGTGGTGGAGTTCTCGGGTTGCTCCGCCTTGAACCAGTTAACGATGCCATCGAGTTTGCCCGTAGCCTGGCTGATGAGGAGCCAGCCCGCGATGCTGCCTGTCTTGGTGTAGAGCAGGTGGTAGAGGGCAATCTGGCCCGCGGGCCCGAGTCCTGTGCTGCCGGTGATGGCCGTGCCGTCGGCAAGCTTGCCGGTCCATGAAACGGTTCCGAGGTTCGTGACCTTGATCGGCGCATAACCAAAACCTTCCGGGCCATCGCCACCTGCTGGATCGAACGCCGTGTTGTAGGTCGCCACATACGCGGTCGCTTTGTTGGCGGCGCTCCACGGATTGCGCCAGG
>JBILPY010000618.1:0-3158 GCA_044373575.1 Prosthecobacter sp.
GGCGATGCGGACTTGGGCGGTATGGGGGCCGGGCTTGAGGTTGTCGTCGAGAATCAAGGCCCAGGGCAGATGCAGTCCCGCACTCCAGTGTGTGAAGGTATCAAGCTTGCGATACTCGCCGCCTTCGATGCTGAACTCGATCCGGCCTGCATCTGGCCCGGCGGCGATGAAGAGACCACAGCCGGTGCCTTCAAAGCTGAACTCAAACGCTGCGCCGGGCTGCGTGGCGACGAGCGCGGGGACATCCACGAAGCCAGCACGCGCGCTCTTTTTGTCCGTGGGCCTCCACGCGGGCTCCAGCGTGAAGCCTTGGAGGATCTTCGCCTCCGCGATGTTGCCGAGACGGCCTTTGGCGTAGCTTTGTGCATCGACCATCGCGGGAAGTGCGTGTGGTTTCGCGGCATCGGCCAGCGGTTTGCTGAAAGCAGCGTCGAGCATGCGGGCGATGCTGTTGGCGTAGAGTTGATGCCCGAAGGCGGAGGGATGCAGGCCTTTGAAATCCTTGTCCCAGGTGAATTCGCCCGCGTCGATGCGGTCGGTCACTTCGAGCGCGAGATTCAGCGATGGATTGCCATACGCGACGGCCACCTTTTCATGCTGCGCGATGGACACGGGCACCTTGCCCTTGTGGTAGTCATCCATGTGCGGCGGCATGACGAAGTGCAGGTGGATGATGTCCGTGAGCGGATTCGCCTCACGGGCATGACGCACCACGCCCTCCATGCCGCGCAGCATCTGCTCGGGATGATCGGGGATGTTCGAGCTGTCATTCACCGCCGCTTCGACGAAGAGCAGATCAACTGGCCCTTTCGACAACACATCGCGCTCCAGACGGAACGCATGCGGCACGGAGCCCATTGAGCCGATGCCTGCCGCGATGAATTCAAACTTCGTCTGCGGAAACTTCGCCTGAAAATACTTCATCGCATGATCCCGCCAGCTACCGCCAGCCGTGATCGATCCACCGAGGAAGGCGATGCATCCGGTCTTCTCCTGCTCGAACTTCCGCTTCGCATTCACCAATCCACCACGGAGCTCAAAGTAGTCGTGCCCCTTCGGCAGCTTGGACGAATCATAGCGCGTGCCGGTGAGCTGCTGATCGAGCCACGGCGTGATCTTCTCCGCCCACTTCTGCCCATGCTCACGCAACCCAGCGCCGCTGAAGTGAACGCCGAGTCCTTTGCGCTCACGCAGCGGCCCCTTCAGCGCATCGCTGTCTGGTCCGGGCTGCGCGAGGCCGTCTTTCCAGAGCGCGGCCTGCGCGGCGCGGATGTCTTCGCTGCCTTCATCGCCCGGCACATGATAGCTGGCCTGCGCCACGAACCACGGCGCGTCAAAGCCGGTGTCGCGTCGCGAATCGCGGATGATCTTCTCCAAATACTCGCGGTAGAGCTTCCCGGCAAGCGTGCGCGTCGGGTCCTTCTGATTCGCATCGCTCTCGCCCTGATGCCAGAGCACCGCACGAAAGCCATTGTGCCCAAGCGGCCCCATGCGGGCGATGAAGGCATCATAAGCCGCGCCATTGCTCGCCCACTGGCCGTCCTGCAACTTCGTCACGCGGCTTTCAATCGTCGGCGGATTCGGAAACGTCGTGCCTTTCGGCAACCACTCGCGCACACTCGTCGCGCCGATGCCGCAAGCGACGAAGCCCACCGGCACATCAAAGCGCTCCACGACTGCATCGCCCAGTGCAGGCATGAAGCTGCCCATGCGGCCGCTCGCACCTGGCTGCGGATCATCCGCGATCTGCCACTTAGTGCCATCAAAGGCCGCCACACGCCGCGTCCGCGTTGTTTGCTTCTCCTCGCCATGATTCGCCGAGTTCGACTGCCCCGCGACGACAAAGACCTCGCCAATACCCACATGCTCCACCGCCGCCGTCGCAACCGCTTTACCATCCAGCAGTGCCCGCACCTCCACCCGATGCCACCCACCCGCCGGAGCCGTCACGCTGGCCGAAAAATGATCCTTCTCGATCTGCGCACTCAAAGCCTGCCATTTGCCCTTTGCGCCGATCTTGGCTTCAAACTTGGTTTTGCCCGCATCGAGCCCACTTTGCGATCCACGGATCAAAATCGTGCCCTCCGTGCTCGAATGCCGCTGAATCACCTGATGATCGAGCGGCGAGGTGAGCGTGATTTCGGCGGCGGAGGCGAGAACAGGCAGGATGAGCAGGAAAGCGAGCTTCATGGGGAAATTTTATTCAGTTGGCACGAGCTTCTCGCCTGTCGCAGGCATCGTTTTGGTTGGTTCGCCAGTGAGGAGGCCTTGTTTGACGAGGAATTGGTCGGCGGCGATGAGGGTGACGGTTTGCCAGGGGCCGTTGTTGAAGAAGCTGTGGGACTGGCCGGTGGCGATCTGGAGGTCGATGGTTTTGGTGCCGAGGGACTTCCATTTGGCGTGAGCGGTGTCCCAGCCTTTCTTCCACGGGTCTTTGTCGCCAAAGAAGGCGATGGCGGGTGGGAGATCGGCCTTCAGATGGCGGAGGATGTCGATTTCGGGGTCTTTGTCGTCATCGGTGGCGAAGGCGGGGTTGAACCAAAGGTAGGCGACAACGCTCGTGTCGATGTCCTTCGGGTCGGCGGGGTCGTTGAGGCCGGGATTCATGGTGGCGAGGGCGCTGATGTGTCCGCCTGCGCTGCCGCCACCGGTGATGATGCGCTGCGGGTCGATGCCGAGTTCGCCTGCGTGCTGCTTGAACCAGCGGATGGCGCTTTTGGCATCGGTGACGCACACGCGCTTCCGTGTTTCGCCTGAGGGTAGTTTGGCGGCATCGGGCTTGCTGAGCATCTGATACTCCGCCGTGGCGCAGACGAGGCCACGACTGGCAAAGTAGGCACAAGCGATGCGAAATTGCCCCAAGGAGCCACCGGTCCATGATCCGCCGTGGAACAGGATCATGCCGGGCACTTTGGCTTTCGCGGGATCGTGATTCGGAGGGAAGTAGATCTCCATCTGGCGCGGCTTTCCGGCGCTCTCTTTGTAGATGTAGGGTTTGCCTGCGGGCGCATCGGCTCCGATGCCGCCCCTCTTCTTCGCGGATTCTTCAGCGGCGCATGGGAAGGCTAGGGCAGCCAGGAAGAGGGCGCAGAGGACGTGAGGTGAGGTTGTCATGAGTTCGGTGATGAGTGGTGAAGAAAGGGCGAATCAGAAGCGTC
>JBILPY010000619.1:0-3152 GCA_044373575.1 Prosthecobacter sp.
TCATGCGTATCACTCAGGAGGCGGTGAACAATGCCCTGGCTCATGCGGGCGCACAGAAGGTGTGCGTCGTTCTCGAAGGCACCCCTGAGCGGCTTTCCATCCTCGTCGATGATGATGGGCGGGGCTTTGATGCCACGCAGTCCTATCGCGGCCGCTTCGGTCTCAGCGGCCAGCGTGAGCGGGCTCACAAGATCGGCGCGCAACTGCACTTCACCAGCCGCCCAGGACGCGGCACACGCATGATCCTCTGCGTGCCCGCCAGGAACACGCCCCATTATGCACTCAGTCAATGACCGTCCCATCCGTGTCCTGATTGTGGATGATCACTTCTTCACCCGCATCGGACTCACGGCAGCCTTGAATCTCGAAACCGATATCGGCGTCGTGGCGGAGGCCGCCTGCGGGCGGGATGCCATCGAGCTCTTCAGCCAGGTGCAGCCGGACGTGGCCATCCTGGACGGGCAGCTCCCCGACATGCACGGCATCGAGGTGGCGCGGGAAATTCTCAGCCGCTTCGCCCATGCGCGCCTGCTGCTCTTCTCTGTGGATGAAACGGAGGAGGATGTGCATCGCGCCGTCTCCGCCGGAGTCAGCGGCTATCTGCCGAAGTCCTCTCCGCGTCCCCAGCTGCTTACCGGCGTGCGTGCCGTGGCCGCTGGCAGACGCTACTTCCCCGACCCCATCCGGGAAAAGATCCAGCAGCGCCGCAGCCATGGCACACTCTCGGAACGCGAGATCGAAGTGGTGCGCGCCATGTCACGCGGCCTGTCCAACAAACTCATCGCCGCCGAACTGGGCGTGTCAGCCGAGACAGTGAAGACCTTCGTCGCACGCATTCTGGACAAGCTCGGTGTGGAGGACCGCACGCAGGCTGTGATCATGGCCATCAACCGCGGCTGGATCAGGAATCACTGAATCAGTCCCACACGATCAAACTGCGCGCCACTTCGCCGCGTTCGAGGGCGGCATAGGCTTCGTTGATTTCATCGAGCCGCCAGCTGCGGGTCAGCAGTTCATCGAGCTTCAGCGCACCGGTTTGGTGCAGATCCATGAGGCGCGGGAGGTCGATGCGCGGGCGCATGGAGCCGTAGAGGCTGCCTTTGAGCGTCTTCTCTGCGTAGAGCAGTTGGTTGGTATTGATACGCGCGCGGGCATCGCCACGGCTGATGCCAGTGACCACGCAGGTGCCGCCTTTACGCAGGGAATCAAAGGCCTGCTCGATGGGCTCCGGCAGGCCGATGGCTTCAAAGGTGAAGTCTGCCCCGAGGCCGCCAGTGAGATCCTTCACCGCCTTCACCGGATCACAGGTACTGCTGTCGATGAAGTGCGTGGCACCGAGCACGCGTGCATGGCGTTCTTTGCCAGCCACCGTGTCCACGGCGATGATCTGTCGCGCGCTCACCATACGTGCGCCCTGGATGATGTTTAATCCGATGCCGCCGCAGCCAAAGACCGCCACCGTGGCTCCGGGGCGCACCTGCGCCGCGTGCGTCACCGCACCGATGCCGGTGATCACGCCGCAACTGATCAGCGCCGCTTTCCAGAGAGGAAAATCAGGATCGATCTTCACCACCGCACCCTCGGGCATGGTGGACATCGAGCTAAAGGTGGAGACGCCCGCGTAATGGCGGATACTTTCACCATGGGCATTGCGGAAGCGCGTCTTGCCATCTGGCATCAGCCCGGTGAAGCGCAGCGCCGTGCCCAGATCACACAGCGCGGGGCGGCCCTGCTGGCAGTAGTCGCAGCGCCCGCAGGAGGAGCGCCAGATGGGGATCACATGATCTCCCGGTGCCACACTCGTCACGCCCGACCCCACAGCTTCCACGATGCCCGCACCCTCATGCCCGAGGATGATCGGCGTGGGCATCGGCAGATCACCTTTCATCACATGCAGATCGCTGTGGCAGACCCCGGCTGCCTTCATTCGCACCATCACCTCTCCCGCCTGCGGGTCAGCCACTTCCACCTCCTCGATGACGAGAGGCTTGCCAGATTCATAGAGGACAGCGGCGAGGGCGGTGGGCATGGCGGGCTATTATAACTGCCCTCTGCTGAAATGGAATGGCAGATGCTGGGCCAATATGGCAGAGGCAGTTTGGATGTAATTGTTCTGCTGTGAGTGATGAGCTTTGGAGCTTTGACTGACAACAGATGGGACAGAATATGAAGGTATCTTCCAGATCCTCATTGGCTTTCAGCCATCCTAGGGGTGCAAGATACTGAATCCAGGAGGACAGCGGAGGTCTCTTTTACCAGCCGCTGCGGACGTTCCACTTTTCCATGAGGTCGGGAGAGAGTTCTGTGATAAAACGGCTGGGCTTCATGAGGATGTCACCGTCTCTCGCCTGATGATTAATGAGGGGATAGGTGAGGTAGAGCTCATCCTTCGCGCGGGTGACGGTGACATAGAAAAGGCGACGTTCTTCCTCGATGCCGAGATCACTTTCTTCCACAGCTCTCGCGTGTGGGAACATGCCGTCTGCCATCCAGATGGCGAAGACGGTATGCCATTCGAGGCCCTTCGCCTGATGGGCGGTGGTGAGGGTGACTGCGTCACGCTCTTCCTGCTGGTCAGGCTTGTTGTCGGTATCGACTCCGCTGAGCAGGCTGAGATTGCTGAGGAACTCCAGCGGATCGGCGAAGCGGCTGGAGTAGTTGCTGAGCTGCTCGAGGTCCTGCTGGCGCTGCTCGGCGTTCTTGAATTTGGCGCGCATGTACTCTTCATAGACGCCGTCGTAGATGCTGCGGATCATCTCGGGCGGCGTGGCGGGTTTGCCATCGACGATGAGTTCATCCAGCGTGTAGGCGAACTGATCCCAGGTCTCCCGCGCCTTTTTCGGTACGGTCATGGGGATGAGGAGCTCGCTAAATTTGCCGGGCATGACTTCGGCGCTGGCGGCTTCGGTTTGCAGCCAGGCGTTCCATACTTTGTTCGCGCTGGCACCACCGATGCCGGGGATGAGCTTCACCATGCGCATGAAGCTGACCTCATCTCGTCGGTTGATGGCGAACTTGATGAAGCAGGCGACATCCTTCACATGCGCCTGCTCGAAGAAGCGGAGCCCGCTGGTGATCTTGAAGGGGATGCCGCGGCTGGTGAGTTCCATTTGCAGCTCCATGCTGTGAAAGTGGGCACGGTAGATGATGGC
>JBILPY010000621.1:0-3143 GCA_044373575.1 Prosthecobacter sp.
TCCAGCGCTCCCATCATCCATCTCTCCGACTCCGTCGGCAAAGGCGAATGGCAGTCCGCCATCCAGCAGGCTTTGGAGACCTCGGCCATTCTCCGAGAGCGGCCCTCATCGGGCGCATGGCTCCTCGCTCATTACACGCAGGGCACTGGCGGAACGCAGTTCCAGGCCGCTTGGCTTGATGAAGCGGCGTGATCCATCTTCAGGTCCCGCGTTTGTTGCCAAAGAGCTCGATGTGCAGTCGCGGACTCAGCCGGTGGCCGTGGCGCTTGCAGGCATCGATCAGCAGATCGTAGCGGCTGCGCATGGTTTCCAAAGTGGTGCCTTCGGGCATGAGCAGCACCTTTTCCGGCGGTATGGGCATGCCGATGGTGGCGATGATGTCATGTGCCTCGCGCAAGTCCGCCTCATTGGAAATGACGAACTTGAGCTGGTAGTCCACAGCGGTCTCGATCCAGGCACGCAGCACCTCGGGCTGGAGTCGCGTCTGCTCATGTCGCAGCACCCAGGCGGCCCCGGCTTTCTCCTCGCTGGGAGTGGAGTTCGCCAGTTTTGGGCTCAGCGAGGCCAGATCCACCACACATCCCTCAGGCATCACCGTGCCCGCCGTTTCCACCGTGACGTGCTTCCCCAGCTCTCGCAGTGTGGCGATGAACTCGCGGATGCCTTTGGCGATCATCGGCTCCCCGCCCGTGATGACGATATGGCGTGTGGGATGCTTCGCGATCTCGGTCAGAATCTCTTCGGGCGCCATCTCCGGCCCCTCCGGCTGCCAGGAGGCATACGGCGTGTCACACCAGGAGCAGCGTAGATTGCACCCCGACGTGCGCACGAAGACCGATGGCACCCCCGTGAGCACGCCCTCTCCCTGGATGGAATAAAAGATCTCGGAGATGCGCATGAAAGACACTGCCGCGCCAGAAGCCACGCGCAAGAGGCGCGGCGTAGGGAGCGGCAGTGATGATGGAATTTACTTCACCAATCTCACGCAAACAGATGCGTCAGCGGCTGACCTTTGTCAGCCACGGTGAAGGGGCGCTTGCTCGGTGAATAGATCACCTGATCCAGCGGCAGGCCGAGGGCATAGCCGATGGTGGCGTTGATGTCGGGCGGGGAGACTTTGCCATCCACGGGGGCGGCACCGGCTTTGTCGGTGGAGCCCCATTTCATGCCACCTTTGATGCCGCCGCCGATGAGCACAGAGCTGAAGACGGGGTAGTGATCGCGGCCCTGGTTCTGATTGATCTTCGGCGTACGCCCGAACTCGGACGACACGACGATCATGGTGCTGGCCAGCAAGCCACGAGCTTCGAGATCCTGCACGAGCGCGCTGACGGCGGTGTCGAAGGTCTCGCAAAGACGCGGTGTGTTGATGAAGTTCGCGGTGTGAGTGTCCCAGCTTCCGAAGGCGACCTCGACGAAGCGCACGCCGTGCTCGACGAGGCGACGCGCTAGCAGGCAGCCCTGACCAAAGGTTTCCTTGCCGTAGGACTGGCGCACCGTTTCGGACTCCTTCGTGAGATCAAAGGCCACGAGGTCATCGCTCTTCATGAGCTTCACCGCGTCGTCATACATGTCGCTGTAGGCCTTCACATTCCGCGTGTCCCACTCGGCGGTGAATTCGGCATCCAGCACGCCTGCGAGATCGCGACGCGTTGCGAAGCGCTCTTCGGTCACGCCTTTCGGAATGCGCACGTTTTGCAGACCGGCTTCAGGATTGTTCACCATGAGCGGACCATGCTTCTTGGCAAAGAAGCCCGCGCCCGGATGGCGGCTGTCATTGCCGATATACACATAGGGTGGCAGCGCTGGATTGCCCGCGCCTTGATAAAAGCTCAGCCACGCGCCCATGCCCGGATGCTTGATCGTGCTGCGCAGCCCGAAGCTAGTGTGCATGAAGTAGTTCGCTTGCTCATGCGCCGCCGTATTCGTGGCCACGGCATTGAGCACGCAGGCGTGATGCATCTGCTTCGCCATGCGTGGCAGGTATTCGCTGACTTGCACGCCATCGGCGCTGGTCTTGATCGCCTTCGTCGGACCCGAGACTTCCTTGTTCTCGGGCTTTGGATCCCAGGTGTCGAGATGACTCTGACCACCGGTCATGTAGAGAAAGATCACATTGCGCGCTGTCGGCACCTGCTTCGCCGTGGCCGCACCTTCACCCGCCGCAAAAGCCTTGCCCGAAAAGAGATGCGCGCCCGCCGGCATCAGGCCGACACCGAGCATGGTCTTTGCCGTATTCGCCATGAAACGGCGACGATCGAGTTCGCAGCGGAGAAAGGGGGACGGATTGGTTTTCATGGGAATGGTGCGGTTGGATTTCATGGCCGTTGACCGTGGTCTTCAGCCTAGGCTCGCCGACAACTAACGCGTCCCCCAGAGGCCGCATGTCGTGCCGCCCCACCTTTGCCAAACCGCACCCAACCAACGACAAGATCGGCACAGGCCTTCATTGTATCAGTCTTCCCAGACAGATGACCTTGCAAAGCAGGATGCCGCCGATAGCGTTGAGGACATGAAGAGTGCGCCGACGGACAGCCATTTTCTGAACACCGCCATCAACCTCGCCCGACATCACATGGAGGCGGGTCACGGCGGGCCTTTCGGAGCCGTGATTGTGCAGGGGAATCAGATCATTTCCGAAGGTTGGAACCAGGTCACGAGCGTCAATGATCCGACCGCTCATGCTGAGGTCGTAGCCATACGCTCTGCGGCGGCCCGGCTTGGCCGGTTCTCTCTGGTGGGATGCACCCTCTACACGAACTGCGAGCCCTGCCCCATGTGTTTGGCTGCTGCCTACTGGGCGAGGCTGGATCGGCTGGTGTATGCAGCGACTCGTGAGGATGCTGCGGCCATCGGTTTCGATGACGATGACATCTACGCGGAACTGGCCCTGCCAATCCAAAGCCGCCGCCTGCCCATGCAGCAGATGCTCCGGCCCGAAGCCGTTCAAGTCTTTGACGCCTGGCGGGAAAAGCCGGACAAGATGCCTTACTGAGGCACTTTCATGAGCGATCCAAGAGGCTAAGAAGACTGTTGCCCTAGCTTCAACTGACTTGATTGACGCTAAAGATGCGACGTCCTGCCCTCGGTTCGCGGCAACCTGAGGTCGGAAAAGGATAACCCTAGCGTCAATCAACTCGATT
>JBILPY010000622.1:0-3142 GCA_044373575.1 Prosthecobacter sp.
GCTTGTAGATATCAATCGTGCGTGTGCCGACGAGCGCGGAGCCGTAATCATCCACGAGGTAGAGATTCGAGTCCCCGGAGATCTGAAACACCGTGCCCACCGGATAGATGGACCAGTCAGCCGCAGCACTGCGCACCTTTCCATGCAGAAGGCCTGTGCCAGCACCTGTGCGGGAGCCGTACTCGATGTGATCAGCCTCTGTGTGAGTATAGGCAGTGGTGCGCACTCCAGAGATGACCGTTCCGGGAGGCACGGTGGGAGTGGCGGTGGTCTTCTTGGCATCCTCCGCGTAACTGGTTAAGGTAACGAGAAAAATACTGGAGAGGATCAGGCTTCGCAAAACGGGTTGTGGGGTAGTTGGGGCACACTCCGAGAGAACGGCGAGCCGGTCCGGCGGAGGGGCGCGCATGGTGTCGGGATAGGCGGGTCTGTCAAACTGTAATTCAAAGGGACGCCCTACTGTCAGTGTGCTCATTTTGGCAATTTTAGTCCACTACCCAGCTTTCAGCTTCGATCCCTCTGCCGTGGCGCGTATAATGTCATATCCACTATGAATCTGCATCTCTACGACTCCCCCACTTTCCGGATGGCTTGCCAACAGTTCGACCTCGTGGCCGACTTCATAAACATCCCCGAATCGGCACGTGATCGGCTCAAGATGCCGAAGCGATCCCTTTCGGTATCCATCCCGGTGAACATGGATGATGGCAGCACCAAGGTCTTCATGGGCTATCGCGTGCAGCATCACCTCACCCTTGGCCCAACCAAAGGTGGCATCCGCTATCATCCCGACGTCACCATTGGTGAGGTGGCCGCACTGGCGATGTGGATGAGCTGGAAGTGCGCCCTCGTCGGCCTGCCTTATGGTGGAGCCAAAGGTGGCGTCACCTGCGATCCCCGCGCTCTTTCCAAAGGTGAACTGGAGCGGCTGACCCGCCGCTACACGCAGGAACTCATCCCCGTCATCGGCCCACAGGTGGACATTCCCGCTCCCGACGTCGGCACCAATGAGCAGATCATGGCTTGGATCATGGACACCTATTCTCTACAGATGGGCCACGCAGTACCTGGAGTCGTCACAGGCAAGCCTGTGCTACTCGGCGGCTCACTCGGCCGTCGTGAGGCGACGGGCCGCGGTGTGGCCTACCTCGTCTCCCGCGCTATGGACACTCTCGGCATGCAAGCTCAGGGAGCCACCGCCGTCATCCAAGGGTATGGCAATGTCGGCTCTGTCGCCGCCCTTTCGATGGCCAAACAAGGCATCAAGATCATTGCTGTAAGTGATGCCTTTGGCGGTATCTACAACCCGAATGGCCTCGATTTAAATCAGCTCGACGTCCACGTCGCCGCCATGCGCAGCGTTGTTGGCTATGCCGGTGCAGAGCCGATCACCAATGAGGAATTGCTCCTCCTTCCCTGCGACATCCTCGTCCCCGCCGCTCTTGAAAGGCAAATCACCGAAGCCAACGCGCACAAGATTCAGTGCCGCATCATCGCCGAAGGTGCCAACGGACCCACCACACCCGAAGCCGACTCCATCCTCGCTCAACGTCCTGAGATCTTCGTGATCCCGGACATCCTTTGCAACAGCGGCGGTGTCATCGTATCCTACTTCGAATGGGTGCAGGACTTGCAGAGCTTCTTCTGGAGTGAAGGCGAAGTGTTGGACAAACTCTTCCGACTCCTGGAGCAGTCCTACATGCAAACACTGAACCACTCCCGGAAACACACTATCTCCATGCGCTTCGCCGCCCTGAGTCTCGGCATCAAGCGCGTCTATGATGCCAAAAGCCTGCGCGGCTTGTATCCATGAAGTCCTTCGGTAAACCTGTGGGCTGAAATCAGCCCTTCCCTTCCCCATGTTTTACCGAGCCCTTCTGTTCCTCAGCCTCATCGGTCTTCTACACGCGGCACCACCTGCGGAGCTTCCTGCCACCGATGGCAAAAGTCATCCACCGCTCGATGCCGCCGGGAAGAAGGCCGTCGTGCTGTTCTTTATCTCCCCCTTCTGCTCCACCACGCGGCCTTTCATGAAGGAGATCAATGCCATCTCCTCCGACTACGCGGACAAGGCCGCCATCTCCCTCGTCCATTCAGATGCCGAGATCACCATAGAGATCGCTTTTCAGCATGCCGACATGGAGCAGGTGAAAGCACGCGTGCTGATCGACAAAAATCAGCAACTGGCGAAACACGTCGGTGCCACCACGACGCCCGAAGCCGTGATCGTCTCGCCCTCCGGTGAGGTGCTCTATCGCGGCCGAATCAACGATCTTTACCTCGGCCCCACCAAACGCCAGCGCGCCGCCACCACGAAAGATTTGCGTGATGCAATCGATGCCGTGCTCGCGGGCAAACCCACCTCATACCCGCAAGAGCCAGCTCAGGGCTGCAAGATCGGCGGCCTCAAGTAAGCACCCGCCATGCACCGCCGCCATTTCCTCCAGAGCAGCGCCGCCCTGGCAGCGCTCATTTCCTGCCAGCGCACGCATCCTGAAATCACGAACGATCACTCAATGGCGGAGATCCTCGGCCTGATCCGCCTGGGTGAGGCTGATGCCTCAGACTTCCTCTCTTACTACCAACAGCGCATCTCCCAGCTCGACCGCTCCGGACCGGAGCTCCGCGCCATCATCGAGCTGCATCCAGCCCCACGCACCACCAGCAAAGGCGCGCTGTATGGCGCCCCTATCCTCATCAAAGACAACATTGAAACTTGCGATGGGATGCTGACCACGGCCGGATCACTCGCTCTCATTGATGCCCCGACACCAGCCAGGGAGGCATTCATCGTCTCCCGCCTGCGCGAGGCCGGAGCCCTCATCTTTGGCAAGACCAATCTCAGCGAGTGGGCAAATATACGCAGCCATGATTCCACCAGCGGCTGGAGCGCACGAGGTGGCCTCACGCGCAATCCTCACAAACCCACCCACACGGCCAGCGGCAGCAGCAGTGGATCAGCCGCCGCTGTCGCCGCCAACCTCTGCGCCGCCGCCATCGGCACCGAGACCAATGGCAGCATCGTCAGCCCCGCCAGCGACTGCGGCATCGTTGGTCTGAAGCCCACCCTCGGGAAAGTCAGCCGCAGCGGCATCATCCCCATCACCCATTGGCAGGACACCGCCGGCCCCATGACCCGTAC
>JBILPY010000109.1:0-10185 GCA_044373575.1 Prosthecobacter sp.
GTGAGACAGAGCCCGGTGAGCATCAGCAAACGCAGCTTCAAATTCATGGCAGCGACTTCTTTTCGATGTTGTCCACGTCCACACGCACCACTTGAAGCCCCTCACCAGCCGGATCGAAGCTCATGCGATAGCGTGCCCAGGGGCTTTCTTTGCGCGGCACCATCTTGTTTCCCACGGGGTCTGCCGCAGATGATTCTGAACGACCCGCCACAAAGCCGCCTGCGCCTGCCAGTGCCGCCAGCAGGAGCATCGCGGCAGCGCGAGCCAGCCAAGGCATGACGGATGAGCGTCGCGGTTTGAGGACTTTGCTTTGAGGCATCACCGGCACACGGGCCAGTTCTGGATGCCGCAGCACGGCATCGCGTGTGACGTTCAGTGATTCCAAAATGCGCTCCGCCTCGGTGCGAGCAGCAGCGTTGGCGCTGAGATGATGATCCAGCATTTCCTCAGCCTCCGGCGAGAGTTCGCCGAAGTGCCGGTCTATGATCAAAGCGTGCAGGGATTCAGGTTTCATATGGTTCAGGGGTTGATTTCAGATTCCAAACGATGACGCACCTCCGCGACGGCGTGGTGCAGGCGGGAACGAACGGTGCCAATCGAGATGCCCAGCGCCTCAGCGATCTCCGCATACGACAGACCTTGGGCGAATCGCAGATCGAGGATCTCGCGCTGCATCGGGTCCAGCGCCGAGATTGTCTCCCGCGCTGCTTCCACGCGGTCGTCCTGCATCGGCGACGCTACTTCGGTCACCGCTGCATCGAAGGGCACGACCTTGTCGTCCCGCCGAGACCAAACTGCCTGGCTCAAGTGCCGTGCGATGCCAAACAAATACCCACGCGCGCATTTCGGCGACTTTCCATCCCGCAGGCCCCGCGCCATCTCCAAAAAAGTCTCCTGCACCAGATCCTGCACGCCTTCTTCGCCACCGTGCCGACGTGTGAAGTAGCGTGTCAAATCCCCCTCGCTCTCCGTGAAGAGGCGTTCGAGCAAGGGCGGATGTTCCGTGGTGTCCACGAGGTTGGGAGGTATTTCACCGGCTGTCGATACAGCCTAGCATTCACGACGTGGCCTTTTCGATGCAAAAGGTTCACTGAAAGTGAGAAAAGATTCTTCAGGCCAGAATCGGTGTCAGCAGATCACCGTAAACATCCGTCAGCCGGAAGTCGCGACCGGCGTAGCGGTAGGTCAGCTCCTCATGATTGAGACCCATCAGATGCAGGATCGTGGCATGCAGATCATGCACACTGGTCGGGTTGTCCTGGGCCGCGAAGCCGAATTCGTCCGTGCTGCCATGCACCGTGCCGCCTTTGATGCCGCCGCCGGCCATCCAGACGCTGAAGCCGTAGTGATTGTGATCGCGACCGAGTTTCGATTTGCCTCCGGCGAGTTCCACGGTCGGCGTGCGGCCAAATTCGCCGCCCCATATGACCAGCGTATCCTCGAGCATGCCTCGCTGCTTCAAGTCATGCAGAAGCGCGGCGATTGGCTGGTCGATCTCAGCTGCGAGCTTGCGGTGGTTCGTCTCGATGTCGTTGTGATTATCCCAGGGCTGGCCCGCGCCATGCCAGAGCTGCACCATGCGCACACCACGCTCCAGCAGCCTGCGTGCGATCAGTGTCTGCCGCGCATGAACACCTTCGCCATACATGCTGCGGATGTGCTCCGGCTCCTTGCTCACATCAAAGGCATCCGCCGCTTCCATCTGCATGCGAAAGGCCAGCTCGAAGCTCTCGATGCGCGCATCGAGTCGTGGATCGCTGCGCTCCGCCCGATGCGCGGCATTGATGCGGCGGAGCAGATCGAGCTGGCGGAGTTGCACTCGCGCATCGGCATGAGGGCTGCGGATGTTTTCGATCAGGCGATCCACCGCCTCATGCTTCGAATCGACATACGTCCCCTGAAATGCTCCGGGCAGGAAGGCGGACTGCCAGTTCTCCGCGCTCTTGATTGGCATGCCGCCCGGACACATCGCGATGAAGCCCGGCAGGTTTTCATTCGCACTGCCGAGGCCATAGGTCAGCCATGCGCCCATGCTGGGACGAGCTTGGATCGAGTCGCCGCAGTTCATGAGCATCAGCGACGGCTCATGATTTGGCACCTGCGCTTGCATCGAGCGGATGACTGCGATGTCGTCGATGTGCGCCGCTGTTTTCTCAAACAGTTCGCTCACCTCGATCCCGCTCTGCCCGTAGCGCTGAAACTTGAACGGTGAAGGGAAGGCCGCGCCCGTCTTCCGCTCCGTGATGCGATGACTCGGCACTGGTTTGCCTTCATATTTCGCCAGCGCTGGTTTCGGATCAAAGGTATCGACGTGCGATGGTCCGCCATTCAGGAAGAAGTGGATCACCCGCTTCGCCTTTGGTGCGAAATGCGGCTTCGCGGCCTGCAAATCCGCCAGCCCAAGCGCTGCCATGCCCATGCCGGAGCGGCGCAGGAAATCACGGCGGGTGAGGGGAAATGACATCGGGAAGGATTACGTCGCCGTGGTGGGAGAGCTTGCGCTCGCGCTTAACGGCCCACCTTCATCCACTTCACGCTCTCCATGCCGGAGGCGAGGTCACGGACTTGGATCTGCCACATGCCGGGGTCTTCATTGGGGGCGAGATCAAGGGACAGGGTGAGCGTGCCTTTCTCGGCGGCATAGTAGCCGCTGCCTTCGGTGCTGACGCCATTAGCGTCTTGGATGCTGACTTGCAGCGGCAAGATGGCAGCGATGGGAGATGCATCGGTCGTGGTGATCGTGGCGGTGATCTTGGCGACGTTTCCGCAGGTGGCCGTGGCAGGGACATCGAGCGCGAGATGGAGCAGGGACTTCGGCGTGACCATGTAGATGCGTCCATCGCCAGGGCCGAGATTCACAGGCCAGGTCAGTTGACCTTCGGCGCTGCGGCTTGGCACGATTTGGCTGTGCGTGGTGAGGTCATAGACGCTGGCATTGTCCTGATTCAGCGTCAGCGTACCACTGCTGGGCAGTCCGTTTTCCATGACGAGGCCATGCTGGCCGACATAGCTGCCGGGCTCGCGATGATCGTTCACGACGAAGACATAGAGTGCATCTCCGCTGCGGCGGGTGCGGGTGATGATCTCGGGGTTGTCGATGCTTAGCGCGGGCTTCCAGCCGAGGGCCTGCATCTTCTCGGGCAAAGTTTTGGCGAGTGCGAGCACGGTGGCTTTGTCCTGCACGGCGTTCTTCACGCGCTTGAAGCTCGGGATCGCGAGGTCGGCCTTCACGCCGGCGCAGAGGAACTCATCGGCGATGACCTTGCCGCCGCGCTTTTGCCAGTCGGTGATCTTCTTCACGACGCTCTCGGTGAGCACATCGCACTCGGGCATGAGCAGGTATTTGCGCCCGCTGAGGCCGCTCTTCAGCAGGGTCTCTTCGAAGAGGATGTCCATCTGAACATGGGCGTGTTGCATGGCATGCCAGAAGTCGGCGGACCAACCATTGTTGCTGCCGTAGCCTCCGCGACGCGCGAACATCTGCGAGGTGAAGCTCTCCAGCATCGCGACCTCGCTGCGCTCAGCGGGGATATTCATCAAAGTGGGGCCGAGTGGCTCGGCGACATCGCGGATGAGGTCACGCAGGACGTGGACGGTGTTGGGGTTCGTGAAGCGGTAGGAACTGGTGCTGCCAGGATTCTCCACCAGCGACTGCCAGCCGTGATACATGATGCCCTGGATGGGGCGGGCGAGCTTCGTCCAGAAGGCTTCCTTCAAATGCATGGGCGCGATGGTGATGTAGGCGGCGTCGGGATCATGATCCTGCCAGGCCACGAGATCGCCGGGAGCCTTGGCCCCGATGGGTGCGGTCTGGGAGCGATACCAGATGAGCTGCGTCATCTTCATCACGCGCTGGCCTTTGCCGCTGGCATCGCTCATGGCAAAGAGCTGGTCGGTGGCGAGCCCGATGCGCTGCGGACCAGGATAGGTGTAGGTCCAGTGGGAGAGCACATCCACACTGCCTCCGGCACCGCTAATGCTCGGCTGACGCACGGCGGGGTCAAAGAAGGTCCAGAAGTCGCGGCGGCCATGGCTCTTCACGCCTTTGCTGAGAGCGGAGTGCAGGGCGTTCCAGCCATCGCCCACGGTCCAGAACCAGCGGTAGTATTTCAGGATGGGATGCTCATCCGGGATCACACGGTTGGTTGGGAAGTCTGCCAGCTTCGTGTGGTCTACGCCCCACTTGTTCATGACCTCGGCGGGGATGCCCGTCTTGGCAAAGGCCAGGTAGTTCGCCTGATCGACGGGGTTGAAGGAAGGTGCATTGTGATCGCGAACCTCGGTGTTGATGAGCGCGGAGGTGAAGGCGGGATGGTCGCCATAGGTCTTCGCCACGCTTTGACCTACCGTCTGGAAGAAAGGCGCGAACTCCGGGATGCTGGCGCAGATGTCCTGTCGCTCATAGACCTTGCCGTTGCGGTCGATGCGGAGGTTCTTGGGATCGCTCTTCAGCGCATCGGAGGGCGAGAGACTGGCGACGACCTCCAAGCCATGGCGAAGAGCTTCGTCGAGCACATCACGATTGCGTTCGATGTATTCGGGCGTGCCTGCTGGTAGTTGTTTCTTCTGCTGCCACATATCACCCGCTCCGCCGTCTCTCAGTCCGATGAAGTGGGTGAATCCGATGTCCTTCAGCCGTGCGATCTCATCGCCGCCTGCGCCCCACATGACCACGGGCAGTCGTGGAGCCAGACGTGGCACGATCTCGATGATGATGGATTGCTCGTTGCTGTAGTCGCCTGCTTCAAAGCGTGCCGTCAGCGTGTAGCGGCCCGGCTTGAGCTTCGTGTCGGCGGTGAACTTCGCCGTGTGAGCAGCGCCGGATTTGAGATCAGGGAGAATGAACTCCTCATCCTTGCCTCCGAAGCTGAGTTTGAGCTTCGCGGCCTGGAGAGTCTCGCGGCGGAGATTGGTGCAGACGATCTCCACGGGCTTCACATTGGTCTCCATGCGCCGCCACACCGTGCGCGGGCTGATGATGTCGAGGCTCGCGCGCTCGAACTTCAGTGCGCCATCGCTGATGCGGACTTCGTCGATGAAGCCCGGGAAGCCACCGTAGTTGCTGCCGATCCGGTCGCCGATGCTGAGTGCTTTTGTGCCCGGAGTGATAGCGGCGTATCCCTCCAGTTTTATGCCGCCGATGCGTGATCCGTTGCGGAAGAACTGCCCGTCACCAGCACCATCATAGACAAAGGCGATGTGCTGCCAGTCGCTGCCGAGCTGGATGGGCTCGGAGTGGATCATCTTCGACTCCGCGCCGAAGCCCAGCGTGACGAAGAGCCTGCGCGTGCCGCTTTTGTCCGCCTCGGTGATTTGCCAGGCATAGTCGGTGTGATCGACATACTTTTTATCCAGCAGGTAGCAGCGCTGGGTGGCAGGCCAGTCGGCCTTGGGCTTGATCCACATTTCCAGGGTGAAGGCTCCTTTCGGCGAGAGTGCTGGTTTTGCCGCCGTCATGGCCGAGTGGCGTTTGTCTTCAATCGGGAAGCCAGGGAAGGACTCCAGCCCTTCGCCGAACTTGCCACCGACTCCGCCTTTAGCCCCCAGCAGGCTGAGATCATGCCCCTTGCCCGAGCTGTCCTTCAGCGCTGATTCGCCATCGAACTGCCAATACCCGAGCACCTGCGGGCCGCTGGCATCCGTCTTGGTGTAGCCCGTTTCCCAGGTTTCTTGAAGCGTGACCGCGTGGGCAAAGATCGGGAGCAAGAGGAGGCAGGAAAGGGCGCGCATGGTGGGGTAACTCATACGCAACGGATGAGGCTCTTTATGATGGAGAATCATGCTTGGGCACGCTCGTAGAACGAGTTTGAAACCCGCCGTGCTCATTCCCCGAGTTACAAACTCGGGGCACCAGTTGACGACTTTCAAAGTCGTTCTACCCCGTCCCGCATGAATCGGGCGTTGCATTCGCCGCTCTCCGCCCTAAATCGCCCGCCCGCCTTGGGATGTCTGGCTTCGTCATTCGTCCTTCGGGTTTCGTCATTCCTCTCCTCCCATGTCCCAGCCTGATTCCATCCCCAATGTCCTCGCCGAACGTTATGCCACGCCTGCCATGCGCGCCCTCTGGTCGGGTGAGGGGAAGGTGCGGCTGGAGCGCGATTACTGGATCGCGGTGCTGAAGGGACAGCGGGATCTCGGCATCCCGGTGCCGGAGGGTGTCATCGAGGCCTATGAGGCGGTGAAGCATCAGGTGAATCTGACCTCGATCATGGAGCGTGAACGCGTGACGAGGCATGATGTGAAGGCACGCATCGAGGAGTTTTGTGATCTTGCCCGGCATGAGCACATTCACAAAGGCATGACCAGCCGTGACCTGACGGAGAATGTGGAGCAGCTCCAGGTCTTCCGCGCGCTGCTGGAAGTGCGGAAAAAGAGCATCGCCGTGCTGGCCGGACTGGCCCGCCGTGCCAAGCAGGTGCGTGACATTCCCTTCACCGCCCGCACGCACAATGTCGCGGCGCAGGTGAGCACCATGGGCAAGCGTCTGGCGATGTTTGGTGAAGAGATGCTGCTGGGCGTGCAGGCGCTGGAGGCACTGATTCAAAGCTATCCCGCCCGCGGTCTGAAAGGCGCTGTGGGAACTCGACTGGATCAGATCACTCTTTTTAACGGCGATGTCTCCAAGGCCCGCTCGCTGGAAGAGCGCGTGCTGCATCACCTGGGCATCCATGCATCGCTTGACTGCGTGGGGCAGGTGTATCCCCGCAGTCTGGACATGCAGGTCATCTCCACGCTGGTGCATGTGGCCAGCGGGGCGGGCAGCTTTGCCAAGACATTGCGTCTCATGGCAGGTCATGAGCTGGCTTCGGAAGGCTTTGCTAAAGGTCAGGTCGGCAGCTCGGCGATGCCACACAAGATGAACAGCCGCAGTTGCGAGCGCATCAACGGCTTCCATGTCATCATGAAGGGTTATCTCACCATGGCCTCCGGTCTGGCAGGCGATCAATGGAACGAGGGCGATGTGTCCTGCTCCGTGGTGCGTCGTGTGATGCTGCCAGATGCTTTCCTGGCCATGGATGGTCTTTTGGAAACGACGCTGACCGTGCTGAACCAGATGGAGATCTTCGAAGCCGTGGTGGAGCAGGAACTGATGCGCTATCTGCCCTTCCTGCTGACGACCACCGTGCTGATGGAAGCCGTGAAAACCGGCGCGGGCCGCGAGGCAGCCCATGAGGCGATCAAGGAGCACGCGGTGCAGGTGGCCAAGGACATGCGCACCGGCAAAATCAGCCACAACACGCTCTTCAGCCGACTGGCGGCGGATGAGCGCCTGGGGCTGAAGGAGGAGGCTTTTGACCAACTCGTGGAGCAGGGCCGTGCGAATGCCGGTGATGCTGGCGAGCAGGTGGATCACTTCGCCGCGCGTGTGTCTCTGCTGACCATGGCACACCCGGATGCAGCGGCGTATGAGCCGGGCTCGATTCTATGAAGGATATTTTTCTGCACCGAATGCATCTATTTCGGGCTTGTAACGTATAATTGACCCTGAATGCCTGCCAACGCAGACTCCCCCCCCAGTCATCGTCGTCCGATCAGCCCTGTCCCCACGTCAGTCCAAGACGCGGAGACCTTATGCTTTCTCGCCCAGGCCATGGAGGTCAATGTGCCACCTGGTGACGTCAAACATGCCGCCGTTCACTCCGCCAATGAGGGCGGCGAACCTTTAGAGAGGCTGATTCGCGCCGCCAGAATGGTCGGCATGAGTATTCAGCCTTTTCGGCTTTCATTGGCAGACGCCATCTGGATGGCACGGGAGGAGCAGCCGCTTGTCGTCTGGCAGGCGGACCCAGGGCGCTGGCTTCTGCTCCGTCGGCACAGCTTCTTCCGGGTGCGTGTGTCCACTCCAAACCAGCCTAAGGAATCGGAGACGATCAGTCGCCGTGATCTGGCGTCCAGACTTGGCCTCAAAAACGTGAAGGAAGTCGTGGATATGGGGGTAGTGTCACCTGAGCGCCCGGCTGAGGCCATGCGTGGCCAGCAGGATGACCGGGTCAGCGCCTTGCTGCCCGCCTACCATGTCCAGCAGGACGTTCACACGGAGCATCATGCACATGTTTCGCCTGTGAGGAGATTCATCGGGCTGTTGCAGCCGGAAATAAAGGATGTTTGGACGATCATCCTCTTCAGCGTCATCACAGGGCTGCTCTATCTGGCACTGCCGCTCGCGGTGAATGCTTTGGTGAGCAATCTTGCCTTCGGCACTCAGAGCGGGCCATTCCAGCAGGCCTTGATCGTGATCGCTTTGGCGCTTTTCGCCTTCCTTCTGCTGTCCGCCATCATCCGGGGGCTTCAGTATTACATCGTCGAAGTGATCCAGCGCAGACTCTTCGTGAGGGTAGCGGCAGACATGGCCTACCGGCTGCCGCGCGTCCGTGCTGACTCCTTGGACGGTGTGCATGCTCCTGAGATGGTGAACCGATTTCTCGACGTGGTGACGGTGCAGAAAAGCACCGCCTTGCTGCTGCTCGACGGCATCAATCTCGTGCTGGGCGGGCTGATCGGCCTCGTGGTGCTGGGCTTCTACCACCCCTTCCTGCTCGCGTTTACGCTGCTACTGATCCTGGCCCTCTCGGTCATCGTCTTCGGGCTCGGACGTGGTGCCATCCGCAGCAGCATTCAGGAGTCCATCTGCAAATACGATGTCGTCAATTGGCTGGAAGAGCTGGCCCGCTACCCACGCCTCTTTAAAGGCCCAGGCGGCTACGAAATGGCCACTGAGCGTGCCGACCAGCTCACCCGCGCTTTTCTGAATGCCCGCAGCTCTCACTTCCGCGTTCTTTTCCGCCAGATCAGCGGCCTTCTCCTGTTGGAGGTGGTGGCCAGTTCCGCCCTGCTGATGGTCGGCGGCTGGCTGGTGCTGCGGATGCAACTCACCATCGGGCAATTGGTGGCCAGTGAGCTGATCGTCAGTGCCATCGTCGCCTCGCTGTCGAAGCTGGCGAAGAAGTTCGAGGCCTGGTATGACGCGCTCGCTGCAGTGGATAAGCTGGGTCATCTCATTGATCTCGAGATCGAGACGGAGAGCGGTGACATGCCGCTCCTGACTGGCGACGGCGTGTCCGTGTCAGTCGCCAATGCTGCCTACGCTTACCCGAACGGGCATGAGGTGTTCTGCAATGTTTCCTTTGAAGTCGCGGCTGGCGGTCGTGCCGCTCTCATGGGGTCCCAGGGCAGCGGCTGCAGCACCATGCTGGATGTCCTGCTTGGACTGCGCTATCCGACCAATGGGCACATCAGCATCGCAGGCTTTGATCTCCGGTCCTGGTATCTGGAGGAACTGCGCTCCAGCGTGATGCTCATCCGCTCCCAGGACATTGTGAATGGCACCATCGCCGAGAATATTCGGCTGGGACACCCGGGCATTGGTCTGGACGAAGTTCAGCAGGCTCTGCATGATGTGGGGCTCCTGGCGGATGTGATGGCGCTGCCGCAGGGCATGCACTCAGCCCTCGTGACGGGTGGGTTGCCATTGTCCTCCCGGCAGCGCACGCGGCTTCTTCTGGCCCGTGCGTTGGTGCTGAAGCCCCGCCTGCTGCTGCTGGACGATGTCTTCGATGGCATGGATCGCAGCAGCATGGATGAACTCACCGCCATCATGCTCGATCCGAAGCGCCCCTGGACGGTCATCATCGCCACGCGTGATCCCTTGGTCGCGGCGAAGTGCACCCAGCAGCTGGATCTCGACAATCCTGACTTCAAAACGCCCACCCCATGAGCCACGCCACCTCATCCCATTCGTTTGATCTGCGTGGGCACCTGCCTGCCATCGCCATCGCGGGTTCCTCTCGCGTGCCGCGCCTCATGGCACGGGCGCTGGCCATTCTTTTCGTTGTCTTTGTTTTCGCCGTCTGGTTCCTGCCCTGGCAGCAGTTTGTCAGCGGCACGGGCAAAGTGATCGCCTTTGATCCGCTGGATCGGCGCATCAACATCGAAGCGCCCGTCTCAGGCAACGTGCGCAAGCTGCATGTCATGGAAGGGCATCGCGTGAAGAAGGGGGACATCATCGTCGAGATTCAGGACAATGACCCGAACCTCATGGCGAACCTCCGGGGTCAGCATGATGCCCTCATCGTGCGCAAAGCCGCAGCCGCCCAGCGTGTGGATGATCTGGAACTCCAGGTCCGCCAGCAGGAGCAGGCCAAAGGTCAGGCGCTGGATGCTGCCGAACAACGAGTGGCGGCTGAA
>JBILPY010000623.1:0-3141 GCA_044373575.1 Prosthecobacter sp.
CCCTGCCACTTCGTGCAGATGGTGAAGCGCTGCCTGCTCAGCCACTCCTGGGTAAAAGCTTCCCCCGCCTGCCCGACAGACACCGTCTCCGCCTCGCTCAGCCCGCCAAAATAGCGCCCCTGCTCCGCCAGCCGATCCCCGTTCAAATGATGGCGCGCCTTCTCCGGGCAGTCCGCAAAGTACAGCCGGAACTCATGCACCTGCCCGCCATGCTCCAGGTGAAAACTGTCCCCGTCATTATCCCGGTGCGGATGCAGCCTCGCATCCAAGATCACCTCAAAGGCCTTCGTTGCCTCATGCTTGGGAGCAGGCAGCGGCAGCCCCAGCTTTATCTCCTCCCACCCTCGCCAGCCCAGCAGCATCAGCACTAGCATCAACCACCACCGGCCACTCGGGCGCATCCTTGAAGATCGTCGTCTCATCATCCCCCTGCCCTAGCCTCAAACTACCCGGCTCGCAAAGAATGTGAGTTCTTCCATTCATGGCATGTTCGACTCGATCCGCACACGACCCGAGAGCTTCTGCGCGCCCGGCAGGGTGCTCTTTGGGCGCAGGCAGTAGCCATAGCCCCGGCTGGCTTGATGATGCGGTCGCAGCTCAGCGTGAGCGCGGAACTGCCGGCCGCATTGCCGGCTTTGATGATCATCAGATAGGTGCCAGACTGCGAGGGGATGCCACTGATGACACCAGTGTTGCCATTGATGCTGAGCCCCGGTGGCATCCTTGTCACGACTTAGATGGCGGGGAAGTTCGTGGTAGGAATCGTGAGCTGATAAAGACCACCGACGATGCCTGCTGAAATGACGCCCGGCACCGAGAGTTCGGGCACGGATCGAGCTAGCCCCTTCAGGCTGAAGCCATCGCGGAAGATTACCTCCTGGCACCGGCATCCCCATCACCAATTCACGGCTTTTAACCACCTCACGCCTGCCGGATCGGCACGATCTTCTTGTCCAGATCATGGCTAGCGTGAATGCGCCGCACAGTGCCACTGCGGGCACGCATCAGGATGCTGTGAGTCTCCACCCGATGACCGATGGTGCGTACACCGGGCAACAGCGGGCTGTCACTGATGCCCGTGGCACAGAAGAGAGCGCTCTCTCCGGGCACCAAATCATCGCTGCGGAAGATCCGGGTCATTTCCTCGGCGCTCACCTGTGCAGCCACCTCGGCTCTATGCTCCTCATTGTGGAACCACATCCGCACATCCATGTCGCCACCGAGGCACTTCAGGGCCGCTGCGGTGAGCACCGCTTCTGGACTACCACCCATGCCCACATAGAGATCGACGCCAGACTCCTGCAGCGAGGGTGCCACAGCTGCGGTGATGTCCCCATCTGTGATCATGCGGAGAGCGGCACCCGTGGCACGGACCTGCTTGATGATGTCCGCATGACGCGGGCGATCCATCGTCACCACCACCACGTCACGCACATGCTTGTCCAGCGCCCTGGCCACAAACTCGATCACGTCCTTCAAAGGCAGATCCAGCATCGGGCGGTCGCCCTCGCCCTTCAGTGCCTTCTTCACCGCCGGACCGTAGGCCAGCTTGTGACAGTAAAAACTCGGGATGTGCTTCATCGCACACTCCGCCCCCTCCGCCACCTGTGCTGCAGCGATGCAGGAGATGCTGTTTGGCGTACCCTTGGCGATGTTCGTCGTCCCATCGATGGGATCCAGCGCGATGTCGAAGCGCGGAGCCCCCGGCTTCCAGGTACCCAGATGCTCGCCCACAAAGATCCCCGGCGCGTTGTCCTTGATGCCTTCGCCGATCACCACCGTCCCGCACACGTCCAAAATGTCGAAGACCCCATAGATCGCGCTGCACGCCGCCGCATCCGCCAGCTCTTTTTCACCACGACCCAGCCAATGCAGCGACTGCAGCGCAGCATTCTCAGTAGCACGCACAAATTCAAATTCGATGAGGCGTTCGAGATCAAGCGGACTGCGAAGCGGTGGCAGGGAGGAGGAGGACATGGTAGGTTTCACCAGTGATGGCAAAGAAGCCCCCACTCCGCGAGAAAATCTTATACCTATTTGGAAGTACCCACCATGGAAGCACCCACCACCTTGAAAAAGCTCCTCCTTCCCGTCATTCTCCTCACCGCGCCTCTCTTTGCCGACACCCAGGAGCCCGCCTCCTTCACGGGTGACTTCGTCATCAAGGCCAGCTACCGCTACCTTCTCAGCAAGCCCGAGGGTTACGAGGCTGATCCATCGAAGAAGTGGCCACTCATCCTTTTCCTCCATGGCTCCGGCGAGCGCGGCACCGACCTCGAAGTGCTGAAAAAGCACGGCCCGCCCAAGCTCATCGCCGCAGGACAGAAGTTCCCGGCCGTCATTGCCAGCCTCCAATGTGAGCCGAACCAGCTGTGGAACCCCCACGGCGTCAAAGCCCTCACTGATCACCTCATCAAGACCGAGCGCATCGACACCTCCCGCGTCTATCTCACCGGCCTCAGCATGGGCGGCTTTGGCACCTGGGAGACCGCATTCGAGTATCCTGACACCTACGCCGCCATCGCCCCCATCTGCGGCGGCGCAGGCGTCCGCTGGGTCACCGCCTCACGCCTCAAGCACCTCCCCGCCTGGATCTTCCATGGCGACAAAGACGGCGCCGTCCCCGTCGAGAACAGCCACAAGATCCACGACGCCCTCCAGAAGATCGGTGCGCCCGTGAAGCTCACCATCTACCCCGGCGTCGGCCACGACTCCTGGACCCAGACCTACGACAACCCCGAGTTCTGGGTTTGGCTCTTCGCGCAGAAGAAGGCTCCGTGAGATTCATTCTTCCGGCAGCACGACTTTCAAAGTTGTCAGCGGGTGCGAGTTGTAGCTTCTTTCTACGACAGAGCATCGGAGGCGGCGCATCGCTCAGGCGGAGCGCAAGGCACCTGCGCTGGCATACGTTTAAGCCTGCCCACCTGACCGGGCTGCCATGAAACGACTCCTCCTGCCGCTCCTCGCCTTCACCGCCGCCCTTCATGCCCAGCTCCCCGGCACCCAGCCGCTGGAGCCCAACCCGGACTTCTCCGCCACGATGGTGGCCGGGATCGACAAGATGGCGCTGCGGCTGATCGAGCAATCCAAGGCGGGCCGCAAACCGACGCGGGAGAAGCTGATGGCGGCGCTGGGTATGGT
>JBILPY010000624.1:0-3138 GCA_044373575.1 Prosthecobacter sp.
GTTCACCGTCGTCACTTTGCCGACCTGCCAGCGCTGGCTGCCGAAGACATGTGTGCCTTCGGTGATGGCAAAGAAATGCACCGTGATGTTTCCCGGATGCGAGCCAGTGAGGTAGTCCCACTCGTCGATCTGCCACTGGAAGCCGGTGGCCGTCACACTGCGGACACGTACAGTATGCGGATGTCCGTCCACGCTGTAGGCCGGGCCCATGATCACCACGGGGATGAGGCCGTTGAAGTTGCGCGTGAAGGTAACGCTTTGCCATGTCGTCGAGTTTGCCTGACCCGAGATCGCGATCTTGCGCGACTCGAAGTTCACTTTGACCGGATTCGTCTGAGCCGTGGCGCTTAGACTGACACCCAACCACAGCAATGCGGTCAGGAGAAATGCCCAGCATGGCCGGGCGATGAGATGGGCCGTGGTAAGGCGGCCCATGGTGGAGGTGTGGTTGGCTTCCTTCATAGGTGGACGACAAGGCTGCCATGCGTGCAGGAAAAAAATGTACACCCTTCTTGTCCCCCGTTCGGGTGACACTCCTGGTCGTTTGTATTCACCTTGTGTTCACATCAGGATCAAAAGCTGCGCCAGTCGCGACTCCGCTCTTCGTCAGCCGATCTATTTTCCGAAAAATTAAAATCACATTCACAACCACTCCGATTGAAACCGCACAAGGCAGGCGTTTGGTGCCGCCTTGTGAAATCCTTCCTCTACTCTCTTTCTCTTCTTGGCTGCATCGCCGCGCAGGCCGCAGATCATGATGTCGTCATCTATGGTGGCACCTGCGCCGCCGTCACCTCTGCCGTGCAGGTGAAAAAGATGGGCAAGTCCGTCATCATCGTCTCGCCAGACAAGCATCTGGGCGGGCTGAGCAGTGGTGGACTTGGCTTTACCGACACGGGAAACAAGGCCGTGATCGGCGGGCTCGCGCGTGATTTTTATCACCGCATCTACATGCACTACGACAAAGACAGCTCGTGGGTGCAGCAGAAGAAATCCGAGTATGGCAACAAAGGCCAGGGCACTCCCGCGATGGATGGCGAGAACCGCACGATGTGGATCTTCGAGCCGCACGCTGCCGAGCAGGTGTTCGAAGATTACGTCAAAGAGTTCGGTATCGAAGTCGTGCGCGATGAGTGGCTCGACCGCGCGAAAGGCGTGAAGAAGGACGGCGACAAGATCACCGCCATCACCGCGCTCAGCGGCAAGACTTATGTGGGGAAGATGTTCATCGACGCCACTTATGAAGGCGATCTCATGGCCGCTGCGGGCGTGGATTACCATGTCGGGCGCGAGGCAAACAGCGTCTATGGCGAAGAACACAACGGCATCCAGGTCGGCGTGCTGCATCATCGCCACCACTTCGGCGCGGTGAAGGAACCCATCAGCCCCTACAAAGTGCCGGGCGACCCGAAAAGCGGTCTGCTGCCACGTGTGAGCGCTGAAGATGCCGGCGTCAAAGGCGAGGGCGACAAACGCGTGCAGGCCTATTGCTTCCGCAGTTGCTACACGACGGACCCGAGCAATCGCATCCCCTTCCCAAAGCCCGAAGGCTACGACGCCAGCCAGTATGAACTGCTGCTGCGCGTGCTGAACACCGGCTGGGGCGAGTTCTTCGAGAAGTTCGATCCCATCCCGAATCACAAGACGGACACGAACAACCACGGCCCCTTCAGCTTTGATAACATCGGCTTCAACTACGACTACCCCGAAGCCAGCTACGAGCGCCGCAAGGAGATCATCGCCGAGCATCGCACCTATCAGCAGGGCTTGCTTTGGTTCGTGGCGAATGACCCGCGCGTGCCGAAGAAGGTGCAGGAAGAACTGCAAACCTGGGGCCTGCCCAAAGATGAGTTCACCGACAACGGCAACTGGTCCCACCAGCTCTACATCCGCGAGGCACGCCGCATGATCGGCCACTTCGTCATGACGGAAAACGAGCTGCGCAAAAAGAAGCCCACGCCCGAGTCCGTCGGCATGGGCAGCTACACCATCGACAGCCACAACGTGCAGCGTCACATCACCGCTGAGGGGTATGTGCAGAACGAAGGCGACATCGGCGTCAGCACCAATGGCCCGTATGAGATCGCCTATGGATCGCTCGTGCCGAAGAAAGGCCAGGGCTCGAATTTGCTCGTTCCCGTCGCCATGTCCGCCACGCACATCGCGTATGGTTCCATCCGCATGGAGCCCGTGTTCATGATCCTCGGGCAGAGCGCCGCGACCGCCGCCGTGATGGCGATTGATGGCGGCCTGCCTGTGCAAAGCGTGCCGTATGAGAAGCTGCGTGAGCAATTGATCAAAGACGGCCAGATCCTCCAATACAGCGGCCCGAAGTCAGCGCGGGGCGTCGAGGCCAAGTCCATCAAGGGCATCGTCATGGATGACAGCGAGGCCAAGGTCACCGGTCACTGGCAGGAAAGCGGCGCCGCGAAGAGCTTCATTGGCGACGGCTACAGTCACGATGGCAATGCCAAGGATGGCCAGTGCAGTCTGCGTTTTGAGCCGAAGCTCACCAAGCCCGGCAAATTTCGTGTCATGCTCGCCGCCCCACCGAACAGCAACCGCGCCAGCAATGCGCTGGTCGAAGTGCAGCACGCTGGAGGTGTGCAAAAGATGAAGCTGAACCTCAAAGAGCCAAAGGCAGGCGAAGGCGTGTTCTGGCTCGATCTCGGTGAGTTCGAGTGCGGCAATGACACCGCCATCACCATCAGCAACAAAGGTGCCGACGGCTACGTCGTCGTCGATGGCGCGCGCTGGCTGCCGGTGGAGTAGTCACGTCCCACGCCGCTTTAGCACCGCGACCCAGCGATCCACCGACTTGCCTGGAGCATCTTTGAGCTCGCGGCTGGCTTTGTTTCGCTTGTTGCTCACCACCTCCATGCCTAGCGACTCCAGCGCACGCAGCGCCAGCCGATGCTCGACATCGAAGTAGCTCGTGATCACCAGCATCCCGTCAGGCCGCAGTTTGGCGATGCCTTGATCAAAGATCTTCTTCCACAGCTCCTGGCCGTGCCAGAAATTCTGATGGCGGAGGAAGACCATGTTGAAGTCTTCGCCAAGCTCCTGGTGCTCATCGATCTTTGTCGCGTCTTCGATCAGGAATTTGGCGGGCAGATTTGCGTGATTTTCACGGGCCTG
>JBILPY010000625.1:0-3134 GCA_044373575.1 Prosthecobacter sp.
GCGGTCGCCCTCCTTCCAGCCTTCCACGTCCTTGCCGACTTCGATGATGTGCCCGCCAAACTCATGCCCGAGCACGACGGGATAGTTCACCGGCCAGGAGTGGTCAGCGGTCCACTGATGCAGGTCGGAGCCGCAAACGCCGACATTGGCGACTTCGAGGAGTACGTCCTCGGCACCGATGGTGGGTTTCTCGATTTCACGGATTTCGACAGAGCCTTTTTCAGGCGCGAAGTTGACGACGGCGGCGGATTTCATGAGGTTGTGAAGGTGGGGAATTAGAATGCAGGAACATCTTGAGCGTGGATCGCATCGCAGATCAAACGCAGTGAGGCTTCGAGATTTCCGTCCGCCGTTTTGAAAGCATCGGCATCAATGGTCAGCGGCGCGCCGAGGACGACGAGGGGTGCGCCATATTTAGGGCACTGGATCGCCTGCTCCAAACTGAGACCGCCGACAGCCTGGACGGGAATTTTCACGGCGTTCACGACTTCGCGGAGTTGATCGAGCGGGCTTGGCATGCGCTTGCCAGCGGCGGCGATGCCGCGACGCTCGTCGTAGCCGATGTGATGGATCACGTAGTCGCAGCCGAGGTCTTCGAGGAACTTCGCGCCATCGATCATGCTCTCGCAGATCATGTTATCGCCCATGACCTTGCAGCCAAAGTCGGCCCCGGCTTTGACGACGCATTTGATCGTCTCGGCATGAGCACGCGCCATGACGACGACATGCGTCGCGCCAGCCTTGGCCATCATCTCCGCTTCGAGGTAGCCGCCATCCATCGTCTTCAAATCAGCGACGATGGGAGTGTTGGGGAAGGCTTTCCTCAAAGCGCGCACGCCATGCAGTCCCTCGGCGAGGATGAGCGGGGTGCCCGCCTCCAGCCAGTCCACTCCGGCGCGCATGGCGATCGCGGCAGTTTCGAGCGCTTCGTCGATGTTGGTGAGGTCGAGGGAGATTTGGACGATGGGTTTCATGGCGGTGGTTGGACGCTTGCAGTTTAAAGCCAGACCGCCCATGCTCGTCACGACAAAGATGATGCGAAATGCGACACCCCTGAAACCCCGCGAGCGCCCCCGGAGATCGGCGGCGGAGATTGCGCGTTGGAAAAAGGAGCGTGCCCGCTGGATGGCAGGCCTGGAGCCGAGTCTGCTTTTCCAGAAGCTCTTCGATCACATCCCCGGCGTGTATTTCTTTGCCAAAAACCAGTCCGGGCACCTCATGTTCGCCAGCGCCGGGCTACTCCAGCGCTATCAGATGAGCGACGACTCCGACTTCATCGGGCGCACGGACTACGATCTGAATCCCGACACGATGGCGCAGGCCTATGTGGAGGATGATCGCCGCCTGCTGGCGGGCAAAGTGAAGATCGTGGAGCGCATCGAACTCTGGTGGGATCGGCAGGGCATCCCGGACTGGTTTCTGGTGACGAAGCTACCGCTGCTGGACACGCGCCGTCGAGTGCAGGGTGTAATGGGAGTGCTGCGTCGGCCTGATGAATCCGAGCGCCAGTTGCCTGTCTTCCAAACCGTGGCGCAGGCCGTGGAGATGATTCGCCGTGACTTCGCCAAGCCATTGAAGATCGAAGAGGTGGCACGAGCTTGTGGGCAGTCGTTGCGCCAGCTCCAGCGGAGATTTCAGAGCGCGTTCGGCATCACCCCGCAGGAGTTTTTGCTGAAGACGAGAGTCCTTGCCGCCACGCGAATGCTGGAGGAGACGGCACTCGCCGTGGGTGAGATCGCGGCGCGCTGCGGCTTTGTGGACGCGAGCAGCTTCACGCAGCATTTCAGGCGCAGGCTCGGGCAGTCACCAGCGGCGTATCGGAAGAGGATGGCTGGGGTGTGATGCGGCGGAAGGAATGGGGTGGCAGGTGCGTTTGTTCCGCCCTTCTAAATCCTATGCGCAAGCATCTCCTCATCACCACCCTCGCGGCTCTCGCTTTCTCAGCGCAGGCCGAAATCAAACTTCCCGCCATCATCGGCGACAACATGGTGCTCCAGCAGAAGCTGGCGAACCCCATCTGGGGCTGGGATGCCCCCGGCACCGCTGTGACCGTGACATTTTCGGGCCAGACCAAAAGCGCCAAAGCGGGTGCCGATGGCAAGTGGACCGTGACGCTCGATCCCGTGCCAGCGAATGCCAAGCCAGCCGCGATGAAGATCAAAGGCAGCAGCACCCGCGAGCTGAAAAACATCCTCGTCGGTGAGGTTTGGATCTGCTCCGGTCAATCCAACATGCAATGGAGCGTGCAGAGCTCCTGGGATGCGGATCTTGAGATCGCCACGGCGAAGTTCCCAAACATCCGCCTCATCTCCGTGCCGCAGGTCGGCACGCAGGAGCCGCAGCAGGATTTTAAAGGCGCATGGGCCGAGTGCTCACCGCAGACGGTCGGCAGCTTCAGCGCCGTCGGTTACTTCTACGGTCGCGTGCTTCACCAGATGCTCGATGTGCCTGTCGGCCTGATCAACAACGCCTGGGGCGGCAGTGCTGCCGAGGCATGGGTGCGCCGCGATGTGCTGGAGAAAGACGACCGTTTCAAACTGCTGATGGCAAACACCAAAGCGAACGAGGCCAATCTCACCAGCCCTGAGGCCAAGACGAAGTATGAAGCCGCCCTCGCCGCCTGGAAAAAGCAGGCCGACGAAGCAAAAAAGGCGGGCAAGCCCTTCACCACCCGTGCCCCCGGCGCACCGGAAGGCTGGCTGCGTGGGAATGCGCGCCCCGGCAACATCTACAATGGCGTCCTCCTCCCCACCATTGGTTACGGCATCAAAGGAGCCATCTGGTATCAGGGCGAAAGCAACGCTGGCCGGGCCTACGAATACGCCAGCCTCTTCCCGCTCATGATCTCCCATTGGCGCAGCGAATGGAAGCAGGGTGACTTCCCCTTCTACTGGGTGCAGCTCGCCGACTTCATGGCCGAGAAACCTGAGCCAGGCGACAGCTCCTGGGCTGAGCTCCGTGAGAGCCAGACGAAGACTCAAACTGCCATCAAGAACGGCGGACAAGCCGTTATCATCGACCTCGGCGAAGCCAATGACATCCATCCGAAAAACAAGCGCGACGTGGCCGAGCGTCTCGCCCGTCTCGCGCTTGTGAATGACTACGGCATGAAGCTCCCTTCCCGCAGCCCCGAG
>JBILPY010000110.1:0-10134 GCA_044373575.1 Prosthecobacter sp.
AGAGCGCTTCTCCGGCAATCCTGCACTGAATCTCGTCATCACCACCGTGCCGACGAAAACCATGATCCGTGTGGAGATCTACACGGAGAAAAAGAAGGACGTCGTGGCCATCCAAAAAGAATGGGGCGGCAGTGTGCGCGAGGTGAAGCAGCAGAACTGGGCCGCGCTTTCCAAAGAGCCCATGCCAAGCATCGCCGTGCGTGACAAGTTGGTGATCGTCAGCGCCCGCACCGAGAAGGAGGTCGCCAAAGAAAAGCGTGCCCATCCGGGGCGCGAGATCATCGCCATCCCGGCGGACATGGCCTTTGGCACCGGACATCACGCCACCACGGCCACTGTGCTGCGGATGCTGGTGGATGCTGCGGCAGCGCGGAAAGGCCAGCGCTGGACCATGGCCGATCTTGGCTGTGGCAGCGGCATCCTCGCCATCGCGGCGGAGAAGCTCGGCGCGGCGAAGTCTTGGGGATGTGATTTCGATCCCAAAGCTGTGCTCGTTTCCAAAGAGAATGCCCAGCGCAATGGCGCGCCGAAGATCCGCTTCACCGAAGTCGATGTGCTCGAATGGGAACCGAAGGAGCAATGGGATGTCGTCGCCGCAAACATCTTCGTGGACATCCTGGAGCAGGCTTTCCCTCAAATCGTGCGCGCAGTGAAACCCGGAGGCACTTTGATGGCCTCGGGCATCCTCAAGACACAGGCTGGCCCATGCCTCAAGGTCGCCGAGAGCTGCGGTATCCGCTGGGAACGCGTGGTGACGAAAGGGAAGTGGCTGTCCGCGACGGGGCGCAAAGCAGACTGATCAGCCCCGCTACAACAGCTTCTCGCCGCCGGTGTATTTCTTCACCGCGTCTGGATCGAGTTCGAGACCGAGGCCGGGGCTTGTGGGGATCGCCAACATGCCATCGGCATCGAGCTTCCAGCCACCGACGGTGATTTCGTCGATGAAGGGCGAGCCGGTGAGATACTCGACCAGATCGGTGCCGGGGAAGGCGGAGGCGAGATGCAGATCGGCTGCGAGACCAACCGCAGTGTTCCAGCCATGCGGGATGAACTGCACGCCGTGCTCCTGCGCCATCCAGGCGATGCGGCGCTCTTCGCTGATGCCGCCGACTTTGGTGACGTCGGGCTGGATGATGTCGAAGGCACGGGCTTCGAGGAAGGGTTGGAAGGCCTGACGCCGCGTCAACACTTCGCCGCCGCTGATGGGCACGGGCGAATGCTCGCGGAGCTTGGCGAAGTCTTCGAGTGAGTCGGGCGTGAGTGCCTCTTCAAACCAATGCACATCGTAATCGGCAAGCATCTTCGCGGTGTTGAGCGCCCACTTGTAACCGTTCGTCCAATGCGCATCGCTGCCGCCGGCATCGACCATGAGTTTGTTGTCTGGTCCTACAGCTTCACGCGCTGCTTTGACGATGGCTTCGTCCGTGGCTGCATTCCGACGACCAAAGGGTCCCCAGCCGATTTTGAAGGCACGGAAGCCCTGCGCCTTCACTTTTAGGAGATGATCGCGCAGCTTCTCCGGCTCATCCATGAGCAGCGAGGCATAAGGCTGCACGCGTTCACGATAACGACCACCGAGCAGACGTCCCACAGGCTGCCCCGTCGCCTTGCCGAGCAAGTCCCACAGCGCGATGTCGATTCCGCTGATCGCGTGAGTGATGGAACCGCCGCGACCGAGCCAGAACATGTTCTGATGCAACTTCTCGCTCACTCGCTCGGGCTCGAGGGCATTCTCGCCGCGATACAGCGGCTCCAGCACGGCCAGCGAAGCGCGAACGAGCGCATCGTTCGTGAACACACTGCCGAGCCCGACGGCTCCTTCATCGGTATGGACGGCGATCAGCGTGTGAACGCAGTCATCAGGCCGGAGTTCATTGCTCCAGCCGCCTTCAGGTGTGGCTCCGCGCAAACCTGCGCAGCGGATTTCGGTGATCTTCATGGGTGTAGCATAGCCTTTCTAGGCTGTGGTCTTGGTTTGGGTGTGATGGAGGTTGGTGGGCATGATGCACAGGCTAGAAAGCCTATGCTGCGTTACGCGAGGAAATTTTAACTTTTGGCTCAAACGTCACCTCCTCATCAAGTGGAAACATGGGCCGTGCGCAATTGGTGTGGCCGAGGCTGCGGAGATTGGCACTGGTGGAGCCCGGCGCATCCACATCAATGTATCGCGCGGCCCAGTCTTTGAACATCTGTGGCTCACAGTGCGGCGATTTCACCACGACGGCCCCAAAGTGCTTAGGATCGCAGCCGTGCGCCAGGAACAGCGCGCGATCATAGAGGCTCACGGCGCGGCTTGTGATGATCAATGTGATGTTGCCGACCTGAATCACCGCCGTGGGTCCGGCTTGCCATAGCTCGCGTGTCGTCTCGCTGTGAAACCAACCATCCGACAACATCCGCACTCGTCCATCAATCGGCAGCGGTGCAAAGCGCTTCGTATCCAAAGCGCCGCCGACTGTCGTCTTTACTTCGTTACCCACGCCAACGGCAAAGGCGGCTTCAACAGCGGCCGGATCAACGATGGGGATTAATGCCGTGCCTTCATAGCCCACCTCGATCAGCGCACGAAGGATTGCATTGCTATCGCCGGAGGCACCGGAGCTGGTGGCATCTGCCGCATCCACAAGCACGACTGTGCCGGATGGGTTTTCCTTCGTCAGGCGCGCCGCTTCAGCCAGACTGGTGAGCGGCACCTGCATCTTTTCGTGATGCTCCCAGAACAGGTTCGCGATACGCAGTGCTTCGCGCTCCGCGAGCGCGGGATCGTTGTCGGTCACGACAAAACTGTTCGACGCAAGCGCAGGCACGTCGGTGAAGGGATTGCCCCACATCATCGCTGCTGACAATCCTCCAGTGCTTTGCTCGACCGCCTTCGCGGCATTCACTGCATGACGGATGGAACCCGTAGCCGTGATTAACTCATCGCCACGCACCAGCGCAGGCACCGTGAGCTTCGCCGTGACCGGTTTCACTTCACCAGCGACGATGCGCAGCAGCAGTCGCGCCGCACGCTCGCCAGTGCCAAAAAAATCGACATGCGGATAGGTGTGAAACGCCACGGCTGCGTCGCTCTGCTCCAGCATCCGGTCCGTGAGGATGCCATGCAGATCGAGCGAGATCACGATGGGCACTTTCTCGCCGACAATCTTCCGCGTTTGCTCCAGCAACCACCCTTCCGGGTCACCCTCGTTCTGCGTCGCCATCGCGCCATGCAGCGAAAAATAAACGCCATCGACCTCCGGTGCCGCCTTGACGCTGGACAGCAGTTCGCCTGCCAGTCGCTCAAACGCCACATCCGCCAGCGTGCCGCCGGACGTGATGAAATGCGCGCTGCACGTTGGCACGAGTTCCACACCCGGCGTCGCATCAAACACGCTCAACGCCCCGCCCACTTCACTGCGCACCTGCCGATGGTAGTCGAGAATCGACTGACCATGACGAAGCGTGAAGTCCTCGTATCCGCTGAGGACTGGATTGAAGGTGGAGACTTCCTGTTTGCATTCGGCGATGAGGATTCGGGGCATGGGCGTCTCTTTCTACGGCGCGACAACGCCAGCCTTCATCCAAGACTCATCAAAATATCCAACCTTCACCGGTCCTTCGCTATCGATCTTCATCACCGCCCAATCACCGAGACGTGGGAACAGCAGGTAGTTGAATGCGGCGAACTCCTTCTCGTGGAAGGTGTGGCCGCTGTTGATGACGATGTAGCGATCCTTGGCGAACGGACTGGCGCAGATGAAAGCAGGGGCGTGGTCTTTGGCCGACTGCGGTTGTTCACCGAGCCGCACTTCATCACGCGTCCACGTCACAGGCAGCTTCGGCAGGGCTTTGGCAATCCATGAGTTGCTGCCGGGATCGCCGAAGAGGATGAGGTGCTTGTCGCGCACGTCGGCTTCGGTGACTTCGGTGTCGTTCTTCACGGGCAGGTCGCTGCGCATGTAGCGGGCCCATTCGTAATCGAAGCGTTTCAGGCTGGCGGCGGCCCAAGCATTCACTTCGGCATTCCATGGCTTGCCGGTGCCGCGCACGCAGAGGAAAGGGGTGGCAAAGGCATCATCAATGGGGCCTTGGAGGCCGGGGCGTTTGCCGGTGAGGGTGATTTGGCTGCGCGGGCCGTCGCATTGCCAGGAATCTCCCGACTTCGTGAAGACGAGCACGTCATCGGCCTTGTGTAGTGGCAATGCGATCTCGATACCGGCGATGCGCATCTGTGTCACGGGACGATGAATGGCGAAGCGCGTGATGTTTCTCACTTCGCTGACTTCGATGCCATCATCGGTCACGTTGGCGCGGAACTCGGCGCGTTCGTAGTGCTTGCCGAGGCTGAGCAGCTCCAGCCAGTGACAGCGATTATATTTGAGTGTCCAGGTGACGAAGCGGAGCTGCTTCGGGTCGTGATCGAGATCTTTGGCGACGTGTTCGCCAATGCGGCGCATCTGCTCGGCGTGAGTCTTGGGATCAATGACGTGCCCGGTGCCCGGCGAGATGAGATTCGTGAACGGAATGCCCTCTTTGGCGAAGGCTTCGCCCATGATGACGTGCGCTTGGAAGAAGGTGTCTTTGTCGCCAATGGCCGCGATGGCGGGCACGACGCCGGCGTTCGCCGCATAGTCCACGGAGTCGAGCATGTGCAGGCCGATCTCCTGATGCGGTGGCAGCGGGCCGACTTTGATGAAGCCGGGGATCTGCGTCTCCGAGAAGCGATGCGTGTCCACATAGCCGCAATACGGCCCGATGGCGACGAAGCGGTCCGGGTGCTTCAATCCGAGATGCCAGGTGCCTGAAGCACCCATCGACATGCCACGCAACACGATGCGGTCGCGGTCGATCTTGTAGTTGCGGCACACGGCCTCGATGGCCTCGAACACATCCGTCTCGCCGGCCCAGCGGTAGCAGTTCTCGACGCGACCAAGCGGATGCAGTTCAATGAAATCCACCTCAGGGCCGGGTTTGTCGGCATCACCTTCATCAAAGCGTGACATGAACTTCAGCTCGCTCATGCCGACGGGCTTTGAGCTGCCGTGCAGCACCACATCGAGCCGCATGGGCTTCTTACCATCGTAGTTCTTTGGGATGATCAGGCCGTAAGGCTGCGTCGAGCCATCGACAGCCGAGACAAAGCCGCGCACGACTTTGCCTTTCTTCGTGGTCCACGGCGATTCATTCGCCGCCAGAGCCGTGATGCGCACGGTGCCGATAGCGAGCGCCTTCTCAATCGTGGCGACATCTTTGGCGGTGAACGCGGATTCGTAGCGCAGCGCCCATTCACTGCCTTTGTGAAACACCTCGGCATCGGCCTGCAGGTCGGCATGAGTTGGTGTGAGCTTCGCCAACTGTGCCCTCAGCGTTTTCGCCGACTCGTGCAGGGCGCTGGTGCTGATCGCCTCGCGCAGCATGAACTCCATCGCAGCGCATGTATCTTCGTAGTTGGTGGAATGCCCGCCCGCCTCGCGATGAATGCTCAGCACCTTGCGCTTGGCCTGTTGGAGCTTTTCCACGAGCCTCAGCACGCTTTGCGGTGGCACCGACTCATCCTTGCCGCCTGTCGTGATGGCCACAGGCATCACAAAACGATCCGGCCACAGCTCGGCACTGCGCTTTTTGTATTCGTCGGGCACTTGGACCTTCGTGCCGCCATACGAGGCGATGATAGCGTCTTGGAACTTCGCATACTCGACCATGTTCGCGGTGCCATTGAGGCTACATACACCTGCGATCAGCTCAGGATGCAGTGCCGCGAAGATCAGAGCTGACGTGCCTCCCATGGAGCCACCGGCAATGAACACGCGGCCCACTTGGTGGCGTTGTTTCAGTTCCGCGATGATTTGCACAATATCCGCTTCGGCCTTTGGTCCCATCCAGGAAGTCTTGGCGCGATAGTCGGGCGAAACGACGATCAAACCGTGCTTCGCCGCCACATCACGCAGGCCCTTGCATTCACCCCGGTCAGCCTTGATGAACTGCCAGCGGTCTGATCCATGGCCGTGAAGAGCGATGACGACATCACGGCCTGCTTTGGAAGCCACATCACTCGGAACTAGCTCCACGTAGCGCTGCTCCGTGCCGTCGAGATTGGATTTGAAGATGATGTCTGCGGGTTCGGCAGCCCCTGCACTGCTGGCGATGAGGGCGAGGCATAGTAGTGCTTTCATGGTTGTTTGCGCGGAATCACTGGCAGCACGATGTGGGAAGCCTGCTCGGTCGTGTGCATCACCTTTTGCGTGGCGACGACGCTCGTCGTTTCGAGCCCGATGTTGTCTGCGCCGGTGTTGAGGTTGCGCAGGTAGAGGGGAAAATAGCTGCTGGAGATCTCGACGCGGATGCGGTGGCCCTTCGCGAAGGCGTTGGCCGTGGCTCGCCAAAATTCGATGGTGTATTCATACACTTGGTCGGGCTCGATGAGGCTGAGCTTTTCGGGATTGAAGGTGCCGGCGTGATCGGGGTCGCGATGTCGCGCGCGCATGAGGCCCTCGCAGAGCATGGCGGAGAATCCATCTGGCTGCACGTCGATGAGACGGACCATCCAGTCCGTGTCGCGGGCGGAGGTGGCGGCGTAGAGCTTGGCGGTGATCGGGCCGGTGACTTCGATCTCTTCATCGAGCGGCGACGTGGTATAGACGAGCACATCAGGTCCGCTGGCCGATTTGCGTGTGTCCACGGCTCCGTCTTCGATATGGCCGCTGGTGAAATCCGAGAGCGTCGGCTTGGCGGGATCATAGACATACGAGTCAGACGTGGCATCGCCCGAAGCGGTTGGTATTGTGCTGAGAACGCCGTCGCCGCTTGTCGTGTTCGCGTGGCCTTTGCTGTGGAGATAATACTTGGTCCAACGCGTCTGCGGCAATGGCCAGTCCTGCTCGGCAGACCACTTGTTCCGGCCCATCACGAAGACATGCACGGGCGCGTCGTTCATCACGCCGTTGTCGAGGCCCTTGAGCCAATGGTCGAACCAGCGGCACACGTAACCATCCCAATTGATCACCGCATCAGCGCCGTAATCGAACGCGCCCACTTTGCGGTTCTGATTGAAGATGTGCGGCCACGGGCCAATCACGAGCCGGGGACGACGTGCGTCGGGTGTCGCACCGTATTTTTTCATCGCGAGGTAGTTCATCGGCGAGCCGTTGGCGTCTCCATCGAACCAGCCGCTCACCGCGAGCGATGGCACCGCGACCTTCGCATAGCTCTGCGGAGTTTGATAAGCAATGCCGCACCAATACGGATCACTCGCCGTATTGCCGCGAATCCACTTTTCGAACCAAGGTGAGTCGAGAGCGCCGCGAAGTTCATTCAGCTTGAGGTAGGGCAACTGCATGTAGTCGCTGAGTCGCCGCTCGCTGGACGCGAAGCCGCCGTAAGGACCGGAGCCGATGATTTGCCCCACGCGTCCGGCCATGGCTCCGGCCCAGTCAAGCATCACGCCCTGGAGCACGCCGTTTTGATAAGGCAGGTTGTAAAACTGATCGGGCGGCGCGACCTCGGGCACGATGGCTTTCAGCGACGGAGGCGCTTGCGTGGCGGTCCACCATTGCGTCCAGCCCATGTAGGACAAGCCCATCATGCCCACCTTACCATCGCACCACGGCTGTTTCGCCAGCCACTCGACGAGATCATAGCCATCCGTCTTGTGCTTCGGATCAAAGGGATCCCACTCGCCCTCCGAATCAAAGCGACCGCGCGAGTCCGCAACCGCCACCACATAACCCCGCTGCGCGAACCAGGTGCCCCGCTTTTGATAACCCGGATTGTTGCCGTAAGGCGTGATGATCAGGATCGCAGGGAACCGCCCGTCGGCTTTCGGCTGAAACACGTCCACCGAAAGCCGCACGCCATCGCGCATGGCGGCTTTGTTTCCGCGAGTCGCTTTCACCTCGAACTTCTCGGCGGAGTATTGGCCGGGGTCCGGTGCTTCTGCATGAAGATCGGCCAGAGCAGCCAGCAACAGGACGGTGAAGATGAGGATCGGCTTCATAAGTTCATGGGTCGGGTTGCATCACCTGCGCTTCGATTTCCATGCCGACGCGCTGGCTCCACGCTTGCTGCATCGCTTTGAACCACGGGCCGGTTTTGCCATCACCGATGGGGATGTTGTTGATCTTCGTGCAGGGCGCCAGGCAGTAGGGCGTGGTGGTGAGCCAGGCTTCGTCGGCGTTGATCACGTCGTAGGGCTGGAAGTCTTTTTCGATGAACTCCATGCCGATCTGCGGCGCGAGTTCCTTCACGGTTTGCAGGCTGATGCCCCAGAGGATGTTGCGTGTGGTAGGCGTGATGATCGTGTTGCCTTTGATGATGACGAAGTTTGAACCTGCGCACTCGGTGACGTTGCCATCGAGATCGAGTAGCAGCGTGATCGCGCGCGGATCGACGTCCTGCGATTGCTTGTCGGCGAGAAACCAGTGCAGGCGGCTGCGGTTTTTCATCTTCGGCTCGATGCATTGCGGCGGAATGTGGCGGATCGACGGCGTGACGACATGCGCGCCATCGACAAACAAATGCCGCCACATGCTGAAGCGCAGCGGGAACGAGTGGATGCAAATCGTTGGCGTCATAGGCCCCGCAGATCCAGCACTGCCAGCATAGAGCGCGTTCTCGCCGGGCGTGACGAAATGCACGATGCCGATGTCTTCATGTGGCTGTAAAAGTTTACAGTTGGCTGCGGCAAGTTCGTTGGTTCGCGCCAGCATCTCCTCCTGCGACAGCGGCACTGTGATGCCGGAATACTTCAGCGAGCGATACAGCCGCGCGACATGATCGTCAGCACGATACGGCTGATGCCGGAACGTGCGCGTCATCTCAGTGAGCGTCGCGCCGAGCACGATGCCGAGATCGTAGATGTTCAGCTTCGCCTGCGAGGCAGGAACGAAGCCGGTGTTAAGATAGACGATGGGTTCGCTCATGAGACGTGAGAGCTTTGTTTGATGCGATCGAGGATGTTCGACGTGATGCGTTGCGCCCTTGCGTCCACGCCTTTCGGTTCGGTGTAAACCTTGGGCCGCACGTAGCCGGGAGGTGCGGACAAACCATCGCCCCACCAGCAGGTGGCAGCGTTGAAGACGATGTTCTTCTTCGGACCTGGATAAATCGTCGCGGCGTAAACCCCCTCGCCCTTTGGACCTTTGGTGCCGTTGTGGGTCTTGCCGGTGGAGACGACTTCGAGCCCGGGAATGTCAGCGGGCATGCCCATCCATTCCCAACCGACAAGACCGGGGATGCCTTCGCCCTTTTTCATTCCAGTGCCTTCGAAGATCCAGTGGTCCGGCATCGAGCAAACCCACGGGCCACCGCCGGTGACTGGAGGTGCGTTGCGTGCGCCAATGAGGTCGGCTTCGCTCGGTGTTTGATACGGAAACTTGTTCGCGCCCGCCCAGTCGCCGCCGGGAAGGCGCGGACCAAAGGCGTCGATGCGGCTGAAGATTCGATTGGGAACGCCACTCGATGACGGACGAGGATCAATACGACCCCAGCAGGTGTCACCGGAGAAAAAGCAGGCGTTCACTCCAGCGGCGACGGCTGCCTTGAGCTGGTCATACATCTCCATCGAGTAGTATTCGTCGTGACCGATGCTGAGAAAGCCTTTCGCCCGCAGCAGGCCCTTCGCGTCGGCGTGTGTGTCGAGATTCGAGATGTAACTCACGTCGTAACCCTGCGCCTCCATCCAGTAGGCGAACGGAAACTCCCACAGGAACCATGAGCCTGAGCCGGTGGACAGCGGCGCATCGAGTATCTGGCAATACTTGCCGTAGGGCCGGTCGAAGCTCACATCCACGCCGGGGCCGCAATACCACTTGTCCTTGCCGTCGTCATAGAGCGCGAACTGATCCGGCCAGCGGTTGTAGGCCTGCCAGGTCGTGTCGGAGCATTGGAAAAGAAAGTCCGCGCGCCGGTCATCGCGCACGATGAAAATGACATAGCTTTGCCATCCATCGCGTTCCGCCGTGAGTTTGCCCACATACACGCCACTCACCCAGTCGTCCGGGATCGTCAGCTCTGTGCATGGTTCCCACTGGCACTCGCGCAAACGATTCGGAGCGATGGGCGGATCAGGCTGTGTCAGGCCTTTGAATGAACCTAGGCTCAAGACGTGCCTGCCGCCATCGCCGCCGTAGTAGCCAGTGCGGTAGATGTCGATGG
>JBILPY010000626.1:0-3131 GCA_044373575.1 Prosthecobacter sp.
TGGCGCATCACCCTGCCGCTCGTCATGCCCGGCATTTTCGCCGGTGGCACCATCGTCTTCATCTGGGCCTTCACCGAGCTCGGCGTGCCGCTCGTCTTCGACTTCGAGCGCGTGACTGCCGTGCAGATCTTCCGCTCCCTGAATGATCTCAGCGAGAATCCCTTCCCCTACGCCCTCGTCGTGGTCATGCTCACCTTCAGCACCCTCATTTATCTGCTGAGCAAAACCTTGTTTGGCCGCGCCTCCGGCACTGGCGGAGGCCGCGCCACCACGGCCCGCGAGACCATCCGCCTGCCTTTTGGCCAAGGTCTCGCCTGCACCGCCTTCTTTGCCCTCGTCACCTTCCTGGCCGTCATCCCGCACCTCGGCGTCGTGCTGCTCAGCTTCTCCACGGACTGGTATGGCACGGTCATCCCGCACAGCTTCACACTCGACCACTACCAGGCCGCGCTCGGCCACGAGCTCACCCTCAGCTCCATTTCGAACAGCCTCAAATACTCCGGCCTCGCCCTCGTCATCGCCCTCCTGCTCGGCATCGGGGTCGCCTATATCAATGTCCGCACACGGATCTGGGGCCGCCAGCTTCTCGACATGATGGCCATGCTCCCCCTCGCCGTGCCCGGCATCGTCATCGCCTTCGGCTACCTCGCCATGACCCGCCCCGGCCAGCCCTTCGACTGGCTCATCCTGGGCGATGACCCCCTGCTCATCCTCGTCATCGCCTATGCCGTGCGCCGCCTCCCCTACGTCGTCCGTTCCGCCAGCGCTGGCTTCCAGCAGGTCAGCCCCGCTTTGGAGGAGGCCGCGCAAAACCTCGGCGCCCCCCCCGAGCGCGCCCTTTGGCGCATCACCCTCCCCCTCGTCGCCCCGAACCTCGTCGCCGGAGGTCTGCTCGCCTTCGCCTTTGCCATGCTCGAGGTCAGCGACTCCATGATCCTCGCCCAGCAGGCATCCCATTTTCCCATCACCAAGGCCATCTACTCCCTCATCCTCTCCCTGGGGAACGGCCCCCAGCTCGCCGCCGCTCTCGGCGTCTGGGCCATGATCTTCCTCACCGTCACCATCGCCGGAGCCAGCCTCCTGCTCGGCAAGAAACTCGGCGCGCTCTTCCGCTGAGCCAGGGGCTGGATCGCGCTTTCTCTGGCAATCACGGATTGAGCAACGGACGTTGTGAAACTTCCTTCCGCACAGCGGGTTTATGGCGCGACTCACCCGCACGCCATGACTCCCCTGCCCTTCAATCGCCGCGACTTCCTCAAGACCACCAGCAGCGGCTTTGGCTATCTCGCCTTTGCCGCAATGGCCCAACAACAGGCCCTGCGTGCGGCGGGCACTGCGGCCGCGAGCCCGCTCGCGCCGAAAGCACCGCACTTCGCCGGTCGGGCAAAGCACGTCATCTTCCTCTGCATGCAGGGCGCGCCCTCGCATGTGGATCTGCTGGATTACAAACCCAAGCTCATGGCCGACTCGGGCAAGAGCGCCCCCTCCATCGCCGGACGTTACGGGCAGGCCAAGCTCATGAAGTCGCCGTGGAAGTTCAGTCAGAACGGCAAAAGCGGCCTCTGGATCTCCGAGCTGCTGCCAAACCTGGCCAAGCACGCCGACGACCTCTGCGTGATCAACTCCATGGCCACCGATCTGCCCGCACATCCGCAGGCCTTCACGCAGCTTCACACCGGTACCACGCAGTTTGTGCGCCCGTCCCTCGGTTCCTGGGTGCTCTACGGCCTCGGCACGAGCAATGAAAACCTGCCCGGTTTCATCACCGTGAATCCTCCCGGCAACGCCACCCGCACCTACGGCAGCGCTTTCCTGCCCGCCATCTATCAGGGGACGAAGCTTGGCGGCGCGAATCTTCCCGGCGGCGGAGCCCTGGCCCGGCGCTTCGGAGGTGCTGCCGAGCAGGCCAGCATCGCCAACATCAAGAACAGCCGCTACTCCACCGAGGCCCAGCGCACGCAGCTCGATCTCGTTCAGTCGCTCAATGAATCCCGCATCGCCCAGGACGGCGGCGTGAGCGCGGAGGTCGAGGGCGTGATCCAATCCTACGAGCTGGCTTTCCGCATGCAGGCCGAGGTGCCCAAGGTGCTCGACCTCAGCCAGGAAACCACCACCACGAAAGCCATGTATGGCATCGACGACGCCGAGACGGATACCTTTGGCAAGCAGTGCCTCATGGCCCGCAAGCTCGTCGAGGCTGGCGTGCGCTTCGTCGAGATCACGCATGGGAACTGGGATCAGCACTTCAATCTCAAAGCCACCCTCGAACGCAACACCACGCAGATCGACAAGCCCATCGCGGGCCTGCTCGCCGATCTCAAAGCACGCGGCCTGCTCCAAGACACCCTCGTCATCTGGGGCGGTGAGTTTGGCCGCACACCGCACTCACAAGGCGAAGACGGGCGCGATCACAATAACAAGGGCTTCACCATGTGGATGGCTGGCGGCGGGGTGAAAGGCGGCATGAACTACGGCATGACCGACGACTACGGCTACGAAGCCGTGGAAGACAAAATGCACGTCCACGACTGGCACGCCACCGTCATGCACCTGCTCGGCCTCGATCACGAAAAGCTCACCTACCGCTATGCTGGCCGCGACTTCCGCCTCACCGATGTCTATGGCACCGTGGCGAAGGAAATCCTGGCGTAACAAAGCCAGTGGCAAAACCTCCCAGGCGAGATCCAAAGCAGAGGAGATGAGGAATGCGTGATGGGTATCATTACCTCCGCAGCGCCATGAGCAGCTCATCCACCTTGTTGAAGAGCACCTGCATCTGCGCGTGATGGTCGTGCGCACCTCCCGCCTGGCTCAAGAGGGAGGCCGATATTGAGTTGCTGATCGTCGTGGCGATCTCCGCGGTTCAGGGTCGCTGGCGTCACCTCACCCGACGGGCCGCACTGGCTTTGCTGGCGGCCTGGGCGCACTGCCTTCGGGCAGATCCGTTTTGCCGTCCGGCATTTCCAAGTTGTCGCCCGGCCAAGAGCTACTCTTTCGCATCTTCCACGGCGTCGCGGATTTTTTCGCCGGGGCGCTGGTCGAGGGCGTCGTCGATTTTGTCGCCAATTTTCTCGCCGGTGGTTTTCTTGCGGCAGGCTGGCAGGGTGGTCAGGGTGAGCAGGACGAAGGGG
>JBILPY010000627.1:0-3123 GCA_044373575.1 Prosthecobacter sp.
TGGGCGCGTGACCTGAGAGGCGTAGTGCTGACTCGAAGACACGGGCTTGTGGTAGGAGCGGCTGCTGCTGTGATGATGACCGCCGGAGTTGTAGCCGGGGCGGTAGCAGTTGTTTCCATAGCTGCGGCCGCCAAAGAAAGAGAAGCTCGTGGAGACCGGTGCATAGTAAGGGCTGTAGCCGGAATTGTAGCCGTAGCCGTCATTGTAATAAGGGTCCGAGTCGTAGTAGCTGACGCTGGAATAACTCGCTGCCGGATAACCCACACCTGCGACGGGGTAGCCGTAGGGGTCAACCACACAAGAGGAGAGGGCAAGACCGCAGACGGCGGCACAGGCAAGGAGGCGGAGTGAAGTTTTCATGGTCGCGTGATGGGACTGCGTGTCGGCTCAAGGTATTCAGATTATTCTCCATCAAAGCCCCGGAAGAAATTCAAGGCGGTCTCTGTGGTGACCTGGGCCACCTCCTCCTCACTCTGCCCACGCATGGCCGCCACGGCGCGGGCGGTGTCAGCGACATAGGCGGGCTCGCAGCGCTGACCGCGATGTGGCACGGGCGCGAGATAGGGGGCATCTGTCTCCAGCATGTAGCTGCCATCCGGGACCACGCGTGCGGTTTCACCGGCGGGGCCGGGGTTTTTAAAGGTGACGATGCCGGTGAAGGAGATGAGGTGCCCGGCCTCCAGCAAAGGCTGGGTCTGCGCCAGCGTTCCGGTGTAGCAGTGGAAGACGCCGCGCAGTCGCCCGCTATAGGGCATGACTTGGGCGACGAGATCGTCCCAGCTTTCGCGGTTGTGCAGCACGACGTTTAAACCGAGTTCGGCGGCGAGATCGAGCTGGAGTCTCAAGCAGTGCGCCTGATGCGTTTTCCAGCCTGCGAGATCAAAACCCTCAGGCGGTGCGTGGAAGTAATCGAGTCCGATTTCGCCGATGGCGGCCACCTTGGGATGCTGCGCGAGTTCGCGGAGTTCGGAGATCCAGGCATCACCGGAAACACTGTCCACATCACAGGGATGGATGCCGACGGCGACGCGCACATCGGGCTCACGTTCGGCGATGGCGAGGCATTTGCGGGCATTCACCAGATCCGTGGCAGGAACGAGCATCCGCGTCACGCCAGCCGCGCGGGCACGGGCGATGATGTCGGGAAGGTCCGAGTCAAATTTGTGGCTGCCAAGATGCGTGTGCGTGTCGAAAAACATCACTGGGATCAACCATCACAACGCATCGGCAACAACTGCAAAGATGCGCCACTCACTCGACGGCGAGAAAGCGCACACAGACACAGCCGCCAACTTTGATCTTCTTGCCGGTGAAGTTGAGTTTGCCGCTGTCCTGATCGACTTTGAAAAGAGCAGCGGTGTTACTGTTCTGGTGGGCGACGATCATCCACTTGCCCGTGGGATCGAGATTGAAATTGCGCGGGATCTCGCCTTCGGCAGGCGCGTTTTGGATCAGCGTCAGTTTGCCCGTGGCAGGATCACAGGAAAAGACGGCGATGGTGTCGTGCGTGCGATTGGAGACATAGACGAATTTGCCATTCGGATGGGCGACGGTCTCCGCCGTGCTCAGGCCGGTCTTGCTGCGGTCAGCCTCGGGAAGGGTGGAGACGGTGGCGATCTCGGTGAGTGTGCCCTTCTCCGCATCGTAGGCAAAGGAGGTGACAGTCATGAGGATCTCATTGTTCACGAAGGCATACTTGCCGCTCGGATGGAAGGCGAAGTGACGGGGGCCGCTGCCAGGAGCCACGGTGGCGTGGCCGTGGGAGGTCATCTTGCCGGTGGCAGGGTCGAGTTTGTAGATGAGCACTTTGTCCAAACCGAGATCGCAGGCGAAGCCGAAGCGGTTGTCGGGGCTGGTGTTCAGGCTGTGGGCATGAGGACCGGCCTGGCGCTTGAGATTCACGCTGCTGCCCTCGTGCTGCACGAAGGTCTGCGCCTCGCTGAGGCCACCTTTGTCCTGAATGGAATAACTGGCGACGCTTCCTCCACCGTAATTGGCGACCATGGCCATCTTGCCTGTCTTATCGACGGAGATGTGGCAGGGACCGGCCCCAACGGAGGAGACTTGATTGATGAGCGTCAGTTTGCCATCTGGCTGCGAGATGCTGAAGGCACTGACGGCACCGCCCTTCTGGCCGGGGGTGCCCATCTCACCGACGGAGTAGAGGTATTTTTTCGAAGGATGGATGGCGAGGAAACTGGGGCTGCCCGTTTCTGCGGCCAGATCAGGTTCGCTGAGATCTCCGGTGGTGGTGTTGAACTTGGAGATGTGGATGCCTTTGCTGCCGGACTTGGCATTCGTGTAGCAGCCGAAATAAACGTGGTAAGAGTCCCCGGCGATGGCGGAGGTGGTCAGAACGGCGGCGAGGAGGGTGGTGATGGCGCGACTCATGGGAAATGGGATACTGACAGAGAACGCGAGCTGCGGTCAATACCTCACGCGGGTTCAGTCGAGTGATCCTGCCAGCCCACCGCTGCGCCGCCACTGAAGGGAGCCCCGAGCCGTGGTGTGGCATAAATCTGCGGGAGCAGGCGCTGGCGCGCAGCATGAATGTCACGGCGGCGCATGTAGATGCCCAGCAATCCAAACACGACGGCACCTGATGCCAGGGCAATGGCGAACGCCTTTGCCAGACGAAAGTAGTCGCGCGTAAAAACTTGGGAGACCTTGGCTTCACGTGCCCGAATGGCGGTGAGCCCACGCATCACGGCCAGCATTCCCTCACGCAGACGGTTTTCAGGAGTCTTGGTTTTATCCGAGGTGATCTGGCGGAGAGACTCGCGCAGACGAAAGATTTCGGAGGTCGGAAGCTGCTCCCAAATTCGCGGAGAGATCGTCAGGGATTCCTTGTCCGTCGATCGATCGTAGATGAGCAGAATGGCGTCTCCATCGCCACTCCAAGCACGGCGAAGGGCGAGTGATGCCGCCCGGAGATCCTGCCCTTTCGGGAGAAAGGTGATGCCGACGAGCCAGGCATCCGCGCCGAACTCCTCGCGAAACTTTTTGATCTCACGCGCCAGTTGATCACGCGCTCCAGGACTGAAGGCACGAGTATCATCGAGGACACCATCTGCGGGAGCCTTCGCACGTTCCTGAGCCGACAACGGCAGGCCGATGGCCAGC
>JBILPY010000628.1:0-3120 GCA_044373575.1 Prosthecobacter sp.
AAAGACGCGGAACTCCACCACCCCGACGAAGCGTCCGTTGCGGTCACGCTTGAACGCCTTTCTAAAGTTCACCATGCCGCGCCCGCATTGCTCAGCGCACTCGGCTTTCACGCGTTCCTCCTCGCAGGTGACTATTTTGAGCATGTGCTCGGCGGTCTGCTCATAGAGCGGGTGGCTGTAGTGGTTGAGGTGGCGGTCGGTGCCCGTCTGGCCGTAGAGGCTGCGCGCGTGCCAGCGGGCGATGTGAGCAAGTTTGCGGATGAACTCGCTCACCGCCTTGGTGTCGGACGTGCCGATGATCGACTCAATGCCCACGGTGATGTGGCAGCCGCAGGAGCGATCCACCGTGGCACCGATGGCATTGAGCCATTCGACGAATCCGATCAGGTGCTCCACACCGTGCTCGCCGTGGAGAATGGGGGAGACAAACTCGCAGGGCACCTGCCCGGCTTCGCAGCGGATGGAGCCATCGCGCTCCGCCTTCCATGTGTCAGTGTTGAAGGCAGGAGCGGTGCTGCGAGCACCAGCTAGGGTGACGCCAGTGGTGACCGGATACCCGGCGTGGTAATTGCCCACCGACACGTTGCTGGTCTGCGGGAGGCGGGTTTCCAGTTCAATGCCCCACTGGATGAGGGCGGCTTTGGGATCGGCGGGTTTCATGAGGATGGAATGGGTGCGGGTGATTGAAGTCCATGCGGACTTCCCCTTGGCCTCGTCACCGTGGCCGCGTGTGTCGCACCTTTTTGATCACCATGTGACGGAGACGCAGAACACCGTTGTCTATCCATGAATGGCACCATTTGAATCGCACCTGTTTCTAACCATCAGCACCCTGCATGAGCAGAGCCATGTGAAGGCGCGTGGGATGCGTTTTACGATGGGGATCGCTCCGCAAGGTATGGCTGTATGGCCCAGCCTCACATGCACTTGTTGCGACCATCAACGCATGTTGTTGCGACCATCAGGTCAGCCTTCAATCAAGTGATCGAACAACCCTGGCTGCAACGGCTCCAGCGCCGCCTGCTCCGCTTTGAAGAAGTCCGCCTTGGTCTTGCCGCGCTTCTTGCCCTCACGCGTGTGGCAATCATACGCATACTCAGGGATGGCGACATACTCACCACTGCTGCGCAACTCCAACGCAAGCGTGTCAGGATCAAGACCAGCCGTTTGATCATAGACGTAATTTTGCAGGTGATCGGGATCGCGGCTCTTCTTGCTCAGGCACAGCAAGATCACTGCCTTGCTGATGAAGATGCGACCCTTGGCCTGCTTCGGCGGGATGCCGTCATTGATGACCAAGTAGCTGTCATGCAACGCCTTCACTTCGTGCGTGAGGATGCCCCAGCAATCCTCCGCGCTGATGGTGAGCAGCCGCTTCCACACATACTTGCCAAAGCCGCTCTGCCACAGTTCCAGTGCCCAGTAACCGGCCAAAGCCGCGTCACCTCGGCGGATGGCCTTCTGCATCGCAGAGGATACCTCGCTGAAGTTGTAATGACGAATCGTGCGCAGTTGCATGGGGTTGGCGGGAAAGAGATCTGGGAGGTCCATGAATGGAGGCCTCGTCACCGTGGCTTCGGAGTTCCATCCGTTTGCATCACCAAATGATGCCGTGGGGTTTGGTTAGGTCGCAGGGTTTGGGAGGTGCCATGGGGTGCGTCAATCGAGTTGCCACCTGTCCGCTAACTGCGTAGTTATCCCCCATGTCTATGAAACTTCCCAAAGGGGTGACTCCCCGTAAATTCGCCCGTGCACTTCAGGCATGGCGCGAGAAAAAGGCGTTCAGCCAGCGCGATGCGGCGGAGTTCCTCGGCATCAGCAAGCGCACGCTGGAGAATTGGGAGCAGGAACGGGCCACACCGCGTGGTTATGCCGTGGTGGCGCTCATTCGACTCATCGACCCGCCAGCCAAACTCCCACCTTCCACCCATCGTAAGACGCGATGAAAGTGGCATCTCGTTGCGCAACAAGGCTCAACCCAAAATGGCATCGACGAGTTTCCTCTGGCGACGGGGCATGGGTTTCGGCTTCTTGGGCTCTGGTGGCCTCCAGCCCTTGGCCGGCATGATGGAGAACCATTCCTTGGCTTCCTGCTCCGTGACCAGTTCGCGGTAATGCTTGAAGATGATGTCCGGCGAATTGCCCGCCTCCAGAGCCACTTTGGCCGCGTCTTTAACAACGGCGAGACGGTAGCTGATGTAGGAGTGACGCAGCGCATTTCGAGGCCACTCCATGCCAAGCTTTTCAGCCAGCTTGGTGAGATCGGGCGCAACCTTGCCAACCACCTTGCCCTCTCTGGGCAGTAGCTCAATCCATGCCGCCAGATTATCACTGATCGGCACGATTCGCCGCGACGCTGTTTTAGCCTGATCCGCCCTCAAGGTGATGATTCGCCGGTCCAGATCTACCGCCTTCCAGTCCAAACGTTTGATCTCAGCCATGCGCAGCCCGGCAAATCCGCCAATGGCCAGGAGCGCCAACTCCTCCGATGAAGCTGCGGCAAGAAGCTTGGTCATCTCCGCTGGTTGGAAGATTTCCGTCTTCGTCTGCCCCTCCTTGGCAATGGGGACCAGTTCTGCCGCCGTGGCTTCCGATTGCGGCAAGTACCCGCGAGACTTGGCGAAAGAGAAGAACACCTTGATGCAGCGGTGCAGAGAATTGCGCGTCACCGGGGTGTGATTGAGGCTGCGCAGCCACCGGTCAATATCGCCAGACTTGATGATCAAAATCTCACCAGGAAAGGCGGCGGCAAAGCGCTTTACGCTTCCAGATAGTTGGAACCGATAGACGCGGCTGAGATTGTCTTCCGCCTTGGCCTTCTCAAACTCATCAATGAGGTCCGGCACTTTCACCCCGAGTTGCACGCCCCGATTACGCCGCACGAATTCCTGGATGGCTGCCATCAGTGGCACATCCCCGAGCAACTGTCGGCAGCGGGCGTATTCTTCAACAGCGGCAACCAGCGGCATTTGAAAGGGCATTATCAGACGTTCGGCAGCGAGATGGTTTTCTCGCTGGGCAGAAGTCAGATCGTTGCTGGAGGATTTGCCTTCCTGAATCTTGCGGGCCATCAACTGAGCCTCAGCCTTGGCCTTTTCGAGACTGCCGAAGTTTCGCCGC
>JBILPY010000630.1:0-3119 GCA_044373575.1 Prosthecobacter sp.
CTACTTACAGCACCCCAGATCGTCTTTTCACAAGCAGCGACACAGCCAGCTCGTCATGAGTCTCTTAAACAAGAGATCCGACTGGCGTATGACAGGGGGCTGGCATTTCTAAAATCCAAACAGAACCTACAAACGGGTCAGTGGGGAGATGTCGAGCCTGTTGCCTTCACCGCCCTTGCGATTTCCAGCTTCCTGCTTGCCCCTGAACGCAAACCTGGTGATCCAGTGCCTCCTGAAGTCGAAAAGAGCATCGCATTCCTCATGATGAATGTGCAGCCGGATGGTGGAATCTATGTGAAGGCTCGCGCCAACTACAACACCTCGCTGGCTCTCACTGCTCTCATGCTCGACCCAAACAAAGAGCGTGAGCCAACGTTGCTTGCGGCGCGTCGCTTTATCATCGGCCAGCAGAACGACTTTGATGAAAAGGGCAAGCAGGACAATCCTTTCGACGGAGGAGTCGGTTACGGTTCACCGAAGCCAAACAATCCCGCTCACGCCGACCTTTCCAATACCCACTTCGCTCTCGAAGCGCTGTATTACTCCCAAGCTCTGCTGGCTGACAAGGGGGACGCAGGCAAGAACGAACCGCAACTCAATTTTGCCGCTGCCATCCAATTCGTTCAGAACTGTCAGAATCGTCCCGAGACCAATAAAGCCTCCTGGGTCAGCACCGACCCCAAAGATGCGGGCGGCTTCATCTACAGCCCCGGCGAGACTCGCGGAGGCGAGACCAAGACCGCCGATGGTCGTACCGCTCTGCGCAGTTACGGCAGCATTAGCTATGCGGGAATGCTTAGCTTCATTTATGCCGGCCTCGATAAAGATGATCCGCGTGTAAAGGCTGTGCTCCAATGGATCACTGAAAATTACACCCTGAATGAAAACCCCGGACTTGGAGCCCAAGGTATGTATTACTACTTCCACACCATGTCGAAAGCTCTCTCCATCGCCGGGGTGGACTTTCTCAAGACTAAGGACGGTAAAGTCATCGACTGGCGCGCCGACCTCGCTGGCAAACTGTTGGGCTTACAATTGGGCGACGGTTCCTGGGCCAACTCGGAGGGGCGATGGATGGAGAGCGACGCCTTGCTAAGCACATCGTATATGCTTATGGCTCTCGCACGTGTGCATGCCACATTGTAACCTTGGCGTAAACCGCAGTGGGGCCCGGTCTTTGTTCAAAAGTGCCATTTTGGGGTTTTCCTCAGGGGAAGGAAACTTCCCTTGACCCTAGAAACGCCCCCTTTTAGTGTCATAGAGACTAGAGATTTGGTAGGTAGGTGTCACTTTTGCGACTTTTTGAAGAAAAGTCGGTGATTCTCCCCAGTCCGATTCCCAGTCATTCTTTTTCAACCCTTTTTCCTATTTATTCACATGCTTGGTAGTTTATTCGGCTTTGTAGCCAAAGATATTGGTATCGATCTCGGCACCGCTAACACCCTCGTTTACGTTAAGGATCATGGAATTGTCCTCCGAGAGCCGTCAGTCGTGGCGGTGAAAACGGGGACGAACGAAGTCGTGGCCGTGGGCGATGACGCCAAACGGATGCTTGGGCGCACGCCTGGAGGCATCACGGCGATTCGTCCGCTCAAAGATGGCGTTATTGCTGACTTCCGAGTGACGGAGGCGATGCTGCGTCACTTTATTCGCAAGGTTCATAATAACCGCCGCGCGATGCGTGGGCCGCGCGTGGTGATTGCTGTTCCATCTGGAATCACTGAAGTCGAAAAGCGTGCAGTAAAGGAAAGTGCCGAGGCTGCCGGAGCCCGTGAAGTTTATCTCATCGAAGAGCCGATGGCTGCTGCAATTGGAGTGGGACTGCCTGTGCAGGAAGCGGCAGGTAACATGATTGTCGATATTGGCGGTGGCACTACGGAGGTCGCGATCATCTCTCTGAGTGGCATCGTGTATAGCCGCAGCGTGCGCGTGGCAGGTGATGAACTCGATGAGTCCATCATTAACTACATGAAGCGCGCTTATAATCTGATGATCGGTGAGCGCACGGCGGAAGAAATTAAGCTGCGTATCGGCAGCGCCTTCCCGTTGGGTAAGGAAACCACAATGGAAGTGAAGGGTCGCGATATGGTCGCTGGGTTGCCCAAAACCATCACTATCACCAGCCAGGAAGTTCGAGAAGCCATGCTGGAGCCTCTGAATGCGATCATTGACGCGGTGCGCACTACGCTGGAGCGCTGTCCGCCAGAGTTAGCTGCTGACCTTGTTGATCGTGGCATCATGCTCGCTGGTGGTGGTGCCTTGTTGCGCGGCCTGGACAAACTTCTCCAAGAAGAAACTGCCCTGCCTGTGCATGTTGCTGAGGATCCGCTCAGCGCAGTGGGGGAGGGTGCAGGTCGCGTGCTCAATGAACTTGAGTTCCTGAAAAAGGTCAGCACCACAGAGGTCTGATTCTGATGCCGATCTACGCCAGTGTACTTTGTTCACTGGCTGATCATACCGGAGCCTAGGTGCCCATGAAAAAGCTCAACATTCTCGCGCTGCTGATCTTCGCTGCGGCGGTTGTGTCAGTCTTCACGCTCGACACACCGACGACGCGCGAAATTCAAAGCAAGGTGATGGCAGTATTGTCACCCTTCATTCACTCGAGCACGGCCATTGAGGAGGCGGTAACAAGTGCCTCAGCACCCGCTTTGGATCCACGAGAACTCAAGCGTGATAACGAACGTTTTCAGATCGAGGTGGAACGGCTGCGTATCATTTCACAGAAATACACACAGGCACTAGATGAGAATAATCAACTTCGTGAACTCATCGGCTTTAAAAAAACATCCCCCTTTAAGATGGTCGCCGCCCGGGTGGTGAAGCGTGTGTCTTCGACTTGGTGGAATACGCTGATCATCGACAAGGGACTGCTTGATGGCCTGGGAACGGACACCCCCGTTATCAGTGCCTCGGGCTTGATTGGCAAGACTGGCAAAATGGCACCGCACGTGGCCGAAGTCATTCTACTAACGGACGAGATGTGTCGTGTCTCGGCGAAAATCGACGGCACACTCGAACAGGGAATCATTTCCGGCGAACGCGCAGGCCTTGATTTGCGCCCAGATCTGCATTTGCGCTTTCTGAGTCGTGCAGCAGTCATTAACCCTGGATCGTTG
>JBILPY010000629.1:0-3119 GCA_044373575.1 Prosthecobacter sp.
CTGAGGAATTGGGACTGAAGACCTCGCCTTATATCTTTGCGAGCACGGAAGAGGAGTTTCGCGAGGCCATCGCCAAGATAGGGATGCCCTGTGTGGTGAAGCCGATCATGTCCTCCAGTGGTAAAGGACAGAGTGTGGTGAAGACCGAGGCGGACATCGCCCACTCCTGGCAGTATGCTCAGGAAGGCGGACGTGCAGGGAAGGGGAAGGTGATCGTCGAGGGCTTCGTGGAGTTTGATTACGAGATCACGATGCTGACCGTACGCCATGTCGGTGGCACGAGCTTCTGCGCGCCGGTCGGGCATACGCAGATCAAAGGTGACTACCGCGAATCGTGGCAGCCGCATCCGATGTCGCACAAGGCACTGGAAGCAGCGGAACACATGGCCGGGGCGATCACGAATGCCCTCGGAGGTCGTGGCCTCTTCGGCGTGGAGATGTTCATCAAAGGCGATGACGTGATCTTCAGCGAAGTGTCACCTCGTCCGCACGACACTGGCCTAGTGACGCTGATCTCACAGGACTTGAGCGAGTTCGCTCTGCATGTGCGCGCGATCCTTGGTCTGCCGATCCCGAACATTCATCAGCACGGTCCGAGCGCTAGCTGTGCGGTGCTGGTGGAAGGCGAATCGAGTAATGTACAGTTTGGTTCGCTGGATCAGGTGTTGTCGGAGCCCGACACGCAGGTGCGCCTTTTCGGCAAACCGACAGTCAGTGGTCAGCGTCGCATGGCGGTGACTCTCGCCCGTGCTGAAGACATCAACAAAGCTCGCGCCAAGGCTCATCGCGCGGCACAAGCCATGGAGATCCGGCTTTAATCTGATGTCTGCTCCTGAACTTACCTGGCTCTACTCCACCCAACTCTACGGCATCAAGCTGGGGCTGGACAATGTCCACAAGCTGCTCGCTGCGCTCGAATTGCCCTCTGCTGGGATGAAATTCATCCACGTGGCCGGAACGAATGGCAAAGGCAGCACCTGCGCTTTCATACACTCGATGATGAAGGTGGCGGGAGTCAATGCGGGGCTCTTTACCTCCCCCCATCTTGTGCGTTTTAATGAACGTATTCGCGATGCTGAACGCGAGATCACGGATGAGGAGATCGAGGCCGGGCTGAAAAAACTGCGTCTGCTGGTGGCTGACTGGGAGACGCATCCGACCTTCTTTGAACTCGCCTTCGCACTGGCCCTGGATTGGTTCCGGCAGCGAGGTCTGGAATGGGTGGTTTTAGAGACGGGTCTCGGTGGCAGGTTGGATGCAACGAATGCGATCACGCCCGAGGTGAGTGTGATCACGCGCATTGGTTTTGATCACATGGAGCAGTTGGGCGATTCGCTCGCCAAGATTGCGGCGGAGAAAGCGGGCATCATTAAACCTGGTGTGGCTGTGGTGACTGGAATGCAGGACCCAGCCGCGATGAACATAATTGAGAAGGCCGCGAAGGCGCAAAAAGCACCGCTCATCGTTGTGGACGGTCCTTTGTGTGAAGTGGAACTCGGGCTTGCTGGTCCTCATCAAGCCTGGAATGCCGCGCTAGCTTTGGAGGCAGTGCGTGAGGCTGGCATTCGCCTGCCTGCCTTGGTTTTGGAGCGGGGATTACGCGAGGTGAAGTGGCGTGGACGTTTTCAAAAGCTGCGTGGTGACAGACTCATACTCGATGGAGCACACAACCCTGAGGCAGCGATGGTGCTGGCTGGAACTTGGGAGCAGGCGTTTCCTGGAGAGAAGGCGGAGATCATCTTTGCGGCTGCGAAAGATAAGGATGCTCTCGCCATACTGGAGATCCTGACACCCATCGTGGCGGCCTGGCACTTCACTGCCTTCAAGTCCCCTCGTGCGATGCCGCCGGAGCAGTTGCGCGATTTTTTAACCCATTTCGATGCGCCGAAGGTGCCAGTCAGGTTGCATGAAGATGTTGCAGCCGCCCTTCAGTTTCCGGCAACACGGCGACAGCTTGTGTGTGGATCGCTTTACCTCGTCGGCGAGGCGCTAGCGTTGGTGGAGGGAGAGCAGGGGAGTTTCCAGTCGAGTCTCCAATAAAGAGGGTGGTGTCGAATTTGGACTGAAAATTCCACTCAACGCTTCGCCTGCTACCGCTTTCAGATGGCGTTCGTAATCCATCACGCCCCCCACGATCATGCTACTCATCATCCTTCTCACCTTCGCGTTGTCTCTTTATGCTCAGTGGAAAGTCAGCTCCAACTACAGGCGCTACTCGCAACTGCCTTCCAGCTCGGGCTACACTGGCGCGCAGATCGCCCAGCGTATTCTCGATCTTAATGGCATTCGCGATGTCAGCATTCACTCCTCGCCCGGACATTTGATCGACCATTATGATCCTTCAAACCGCCGTCTGGTGCTCTCGGATGAAAACTATCATGGCAGTTCGGTTGCGGCGCTCGGCATCTCAGCCCATGAATGTGGTCACGCCATTCAGCACGCCCGCAGCTATGCGCCGCTTCAATGGCGCATGGCAGCCGTCGGAATCACGACATTTGCAGGCAGCATCATCCCGATTCTTGCCATAGGTAGTTGGTTCCTGGCTCCAAAGATTGTCTTCCCCTTGCTAGCGGTGGCTTTTGGCGTCGTGATGCTTTTTCAACTGGTGACTCTGCCGGTCGAGTTTGATGCCACCGCCCGTGCTAAAAAAGTGCTCGCCAGCACGGGTGCGATTGCCCAAGGCAGCGAATTTAACGCCATGAGCCGAGTGCTCGATGCGGCCGCGCTGACCTATGTCGCGGCCTTCCTGAGCGCTCTTGCCGGGTTCCTTCAATATCTGCTGCCCCTGATCATGGGGGGGGGGAATGATGAAGAAGGGCGGTGATGGTCGCCCAGCGTTCTCCTGGATGTCGGGCCGGGACAATTATTATCCAACGTGTCATTGCGATCCGGAAAAGTTGGATTGAAGTGGTTGGATGGTTTCCAATTCAGTATCCCATTTGGCCATGCGCTTTTCCACAGTCATCTTTTCTCTCGGAATTTCCATTGCTGCTGCACAACAGCCTGCGTCCGTACCCGCGCCAATTATGCCGCTTCCGCCATCCACGCCTGTCGTGGATGCGGGCAAGCAACTTGCTGCTGCTCAGCAGCGTTTGAAAAGGATATCTGCCACGGAGTAT
>JBILPY010000111.1:0-10079 GCA_044373575.1 Prosthecobacter sp.
CTGAAGGCTCCTCCTGTCTGGATGGAGATGAAGTTTTGCAGCCGCCCCGCGCCACCTAACTCGAGATGAGTGTAGATGGTCTGCATGCGGCTCTCGGTGAAGGTTGATGCGTGGAAGGGATTCGGATCCGTGCTGGTGCCGCCGCCGGTGAGGGCGGTGCCGTCAAAGACGCCACTGAGCTGGGCGGTGCCCTGGTAGCTGGTCACGGTGTTGCCGACCGAGTCCCTGGCTGTGACGGTGGCGGCGAAGGGGACGTTCGCGACCTGCGGTGATGGGATGGCGCTCCACAGGAAGTTGGCGATGGCCTCCGTGACGTTCAGGGTGACAGCGACGTTTTGCTGCGGGCTGATGGGGTCATTGGAGATGAAGCGGAGTCCTCCTGCGTGGCTCATCACGGGCTGCCCGGCTGGGTTGAACGTGAGTGTGACGTCGCTATTGCCACCCGCAGGGATGCTGCCGCTGGAGGGGGAGATGGTGAGCCAGGTGGCGGTGAGGATCTGCCCGGTCCAGGTCAGCGGGACGCCGCCAGAATTCGTGAGGGTGATCGTGGTGGACTGCTGAGGTTCGAGAGATGGAATGCTGCGGGTGATGCTGTTTGTGGAGATCTGAAGCTCCGGTCTGGTAACAATCTGGAATGCCGCACTGCTAACGCTGATACTGCCGGAGGTCAGAGTGAGCACGACATCCGCCGCAGGCGCGGCGAATTGGATCTGGGGGCTCCACACGCCTGCGATGAAATTGGAAGGGCCAGTTTGGGTGAAAGAGATCGGTGCTCCGGCGGAGGTGGCGGTGAGGGTGAAGCTGCTGCCGAAGCCGGTGATGACCTGATCATCCACGGTGAAGGCGCTCATGCTGAGGCTGATAGGCACGAGTGCGGCCTGCGGTGAGGCGATGGGGGAGAGGGTGAAGTGATGGAGATCATCATCCAGCACGTCGATGGCCTGCGTGTCTCCCACCACATCGGCGGCGCTGGCGGTGACGGTCACGGAGATGGTTCCATCTGTCAGGGCATCGTTCACGGGTGTGGCACTGAAGGACACGCTGCCTGCGCCGGCGGGGATGGTCACGGTGGCAGGCAGGGTGAGTTCCGTGGTATCTGAACTGCTGAGGGTGACGGTGAGATCGGTGCCGACAATGACCGGCGAGGCAAAGCCAACACTGCCGGTGAGCGGCGCGGCGCTTTCCAGCACGCTGGCGGGCAGGGTGATGACCAGCGGAGCCGATGTATCGTTGTCCGTGAGGGAAACGGCAGCGGTGTCGTTCGCAGAGCCCAGGCTGGCGCTCACGGTGGTGCTGGCAGGTTCGAGGATCGCGTCGTTCTCGACCTTGGTGAGATTAAACGTAGCGCTGGTGGCTCCGGCGGGCAGAGAAACTGATGACGGCAGCGTCAAACCGATCGCCGGGGAGGCGGAGAGGGCCACGGGCAGGTCAAAGAGGCTCGTGGAGGTCATTGAGACACTGCCGCTGATGGAGCCGCCTTCGGCCAACGCAGCCGGAAGGCTCAAATCAAAGCCCGCGGGCGTTTCATTGTCCAAAACAGTCATTTCGGCAACGCGGCGGCGGAAGCCATCCGCAGAGGCGACAAGTTGGAAAGGCAGGTTTCCAGTCAATAGGGTGTCCTGGGCCGCAGTGATGGCAAAGGCGGATGAAAGGGTGTCTCCAGCGGGAATGGTGATGCTGGCGGGCAGCGAGACGATGCCGGGTCTGTTCGTGGTGAGTGTGATGACGGTGTCCACCGCCCGGACTTCGGGCAGGGTGACGCTGGCGTTGGCACTGCCGCCTTCCACCAGAGTGGCAGGGGCATTCAGCACGAACTGCTGCACCGGACGCCCCGTGATGCTGATGTCATCGAAGGCGAAGCCGTCACCCGAAGCCCAGGGGGAGTTGTCAAAGTGGTTGAAGCGCACTTTAAACCCTGCGCCGGGCGTGAAGCCGAAGGCGGAGGCTACCGTGCTGAGATCGACGGTGAACTCCTGGTAGGTGTTGGTGGACGCCGTGCCGCGCAGAGCCTGCACTTCATACCAGGTGTTTCCATCCGTGCTGACGGCCACACCGTCGAAATTGGCACCTCCGGTGAAGGGGTTGGTTGGGGGTGCCTGATCCTCATCGTTGTTTTCCTTCATCCAGAACTTCAGCGTGAGATCCTGATACCCGGCGAAATTGAGCGTGAGCGTGGCCTCGTTGCGCCCGTCCCCGGTGGCGTAGGTGTCCATGAGCAGGTGGTGGCTCCCGCGCGGAGTCTGCTGGCCGGTGATCTGGGTGCGATGATTGCCGGTGCCGGTGATGGTCCATTGCGGCTTGAAGACACCCTTCTCAAAGTCGTCCTCGAAAAGCGTGGCGACAGGTTCGGGCGGCGCGAAGGTATTTGCGGTGACAGTGATGTCGTCAAAGGCGAAGCCGTCCGAAGTAAATGGGAAGTCATCGTAGTGGTTGAAGCGGATGTGGAAAGCCGAGCCCAGCGTGAGGCCGTGGGTGGCGGCGGCAGTGCTGAGATTAACTTTAAACTGGGTGTAGCTGCTGCTGATGCCGTCTGTGCCGCGCAGGCCCCTCACCTCATACCAGGTGTTTCCATCCGAGCTGATGGCCACGCCGTCGAAGTCAGCGCCGCCGATGAAAGGCAGGCTTGGAGGCCCGTGGTCCTCGTCGCCACTTTCCTTCATCCAGAAGCTCAGCTCCACATCCGACTTTCCGGCGAGGTTCAAGGTGAGCGTGGCTTCGTTACGGGAGAGTGTGCCGCTTGTGGTGGCGTCCATCGTCATGTGCCTTGTGCCGGTGCGCGGGCCGTTGGCCGTGGTCACGATGGTGCGGTGATTGCCGGTGCCGGTGATGGTCCACTGCGGCTTGAAGGCGGGGTCCTCGAAACCGTCGTTGAACACGACTTCCGGTGGTGAATAGAAAATGGGCGCTGGTGCGGCGATGGCAAAGACATTCCCCTGGCCGGAGAGGCTGCCCGCAGTGCACTGCAAACGCACGGCGGAGAGAGGGGCGGGCACATGGAGCGTCGTACTGGCGGCTCCATCCACGAGTGTGAGGCTGGCGGAGGTCACCAAAGCCCCGCCGGGGGAGGTGACGAGGTCCACGGTGACAGGCCCGCTCGCCTCATTCACCCGGACACCACCTGCATCCACTGCGCTGACCTGCACGGGAATGGCGAGGCCCGCCGAGTGCGGAGAGGTGACGGGGGCAAAGGCCAGCGTCACTGCCGTTCCCCCCGTGACGACGTTGAATGCCTCGGAAGCGCCTGATGCACCATCCCCGCCCGTGGCTAGCAGTGCCACGCCAGTGCCTGCGGCTCCGACGGCGAGGTTTCCGTTCCAGACACCATTGATAAAGGAACCGGAGGTGGCGGCGGAAAGCGGCAGCGTGACGGCCCCGGACCGCGCGGAGAGCGCCACGGTGCCGTTGAAGCTTGTGAGCGTGTTGTCCGTGGCATCGCGGGCGGTGAGAGTGACGGCGAACGCTGCGTTCCGCGTTTGGGGCGAGGGTACGACGGCCCACTCAAAGGTAGCGGGATCATTGTCTCCCACATCGAAGCTGGCGTTGCCATCGGTGAAACCGGCGGCGCTGGCAGTGATGCTCACGCTTTGCGTGCCGTCCTGCACGCTGTCCTCCACAGGAAAGACCTGGAAATTAATCGCCGACTGGCCTGCCGGGATGATGACGCTGGTGGGAACAGTGGCCTCCGTGGTGTCGTCGGAGGCCAAGGTGACCGTCGTCTCCACCTGACGTGGGCCGGAAAGCGCCACCGTGCCGATGCCTGGAGCCCCCCCTTCACTGAGGGCGGCGGGAGGCGTCACGCTGAGGGTCATAAGTTCATTGTCGAACACATCCACGCTGCCGCTGCCGGAGGTCAGCCCCTGACCGCTGGCGGTGATGAGCACCGACTGGGTGCCGTCCAGGCGCACATCATTGACCGGGGTGATGCTGAAGTTAGCTGAGCTGTTTCCTGCACTGATGCTGGCTGTGGCACTGACCGTGGCTTCCGCAGTGTTTCCGGAGGTGAGATAGATGTGGTAGCCACCGGCTGCACGGGCTCGATGAAGACCGTGCCTGTTCCGCTGCTACTACCTTCCGCCACGCTGGCCGGCAGCGTGAGTGTGAGCACGGGCTGCTCGTCATCCACCACACGGACATGCGTGTAGCTGGTGGTCTGGCCGCTGGCGCTGGCGGTGACGATCACGCCCTTGCCCACATCCGCAAAAACATTCTGCAGAGCGCTGATGGTGGTGCTGGTGCTGGTCTGGCCGGCGAGGATGGTCACGGGCGAAGCGATGCTCAGGCGGGCCGGGGCATTCGAGATAAGAGAGACGGTGGTGTTTACGGCCGCTGCGGAGGGCAGGGTGACGGTCACAGATTGATTCAGTATGCCCTCGGTGATCGTCGGTGGCAGATTCACGGAGATGGAGGTCGTGGGATTGGCCCTCACCGCCACGTCATCAATGCCGATGCCATCATTCGGGATGGCCTGATCGTCGTATTGGGAGAAGCGGAGCCGGAAGGTGCTGTTGTAGCTCCAGCCGAGACGCTGGATGATGGGATCAAGGAAGATCCGTGTGGCCGAGGCGCCGTAGGAAGATGAGAGCAAGCGCAGCGCACTCACTTCCACCCAGGTGACACCATCCTGGCTGATGGCCACACCGTCGTAGTTCATGTTTGAGTCAAAGGTACCCAGCGGGCCGCTGAGAGTGGGAACATGGCTGTCCTCTAGGAAACTCTTCGCGAACCATTCCAGCGACACATTTTTCCTCCCGGCGAGATTCAGCGTGAGCGTGGGCCTGTTGGCCGCAAAGGTGCCCGTGGCGGTGCTGGTAGTGTCCAGCGTGAGGTGGTAGGTGCCGGTTTTCGGTGTGTTGGCGGTGGCGACCAGTGTGCGGGCGGTGGCTCCACTGTTGCCGGTGGTACTCCATGAGGCTCCGAGGGCCCCGGTTTCAAAGCCATCACTGAACACCGTTTCCGTGCCGACGGTGGTGGTTGGGTTGGCAATGCCGATGAGGTTGCTCATCCCGGTGACTCCCGATGGTGCGGTGGCCCGCAGCCACATGCTGCCACCAATTGGAGCCATGGCCTGGCCGCTCCAGACGCCCGCGGTAAATGCTACAGGCGAGGCAGGGATGGGACCGAACAAACGTGCTTCGTTCACTTGTAACACCGGCAGCTCATTTGAAATGATCGGCACAGGTCCGCTGGATGCCGGCCAAGTCGTGGGATCTCCGTGGGTGCTGTTGCTGGTGCCGCTGAGCATGCGATTCGTGGCGGCGGGCACCTGGCGCAGAGTGCCTGCGGTGGAGGCGCTGGTATTGTCAAAGCTGATGTCCACCATGAGGTTCCGCACGCCGTCGTAGGCGAAGGGCTTCAGGTTAAAGGTGTGGAAGGTGGAGCTGGCGGCAAAACTCGCTGAAGTATAAACCGTGGTCCAGCCATCCTCCTCCCAGCTCCGCCCGTCAAAGCGGTCCAGCGTGGTGTGCTTGAGACGGACTTTATAGTTACTCATCGCTTGGCCGCCGCTTGTCAGGCGGTAGAAGCCCAGCGCGGAGATCAACTTCGGCGTGCTACCCACTTCCGCTGCCGTGTAGATGATCTGGCAGCGAGAATCATGCGCAGCGGTGTTGTGAACCTTGTCCGAACTGGTGGTGGCACTCGTGGATCCCACGACGCGGTCAGTGTAGGATGCCAAAATGTCCACCACGGTCGAGTCCGTGTAGCCCGTGACCGTGCCGCCCAGGTCGTCCACGGCGGTGGCGGTGGCATTGAAAAGAGTATCCGCAGTGGCACCAGCAGGCATGCCGCTGAAGACAAAAGTGTCATGGGCCACCGGCACCACATCAAAGGCGGCGCTAGTGCCCATCTTGCCTCCCACATCTGTGGCGGTGAGCGTCACGCCCGCGGCTACGGTGGTCACAGTGACTTCACGAGCGGCGACTCCGTTTTCAAACAAGGTCAGAGTCCCTGGAGTGAAAGCCACAGGACCTCCAGACGAACTTGAGGTCAGCGCCACGCTGCCGCTGTGGTTCGTGATCACGGCCCCATTGATGTCTCGGGCCGTCACAGCCACGGCGAAGGGTTTGTTACGCTTCTGCGGGCTGGGGATGGCGGCCCAGGTGTAGTGGTCCACCTCGTTGTCCGCCACGCTCACAGACTTCGTCGCATTCGTAAAAGTAGCACTACTGGCTGTGATGATCGCCGTTTGTGCCCCATCTGTCGCAGCGTCGTTCACGATGGTCGCATCAAACGTGGCGCTGAACTGACCGGCGGGGATCGTCACCGTAGCGGGCACGGTCAACTCGCTCGTGTCATCGGAGGCCAGATTCAGCGTCAAATCGACGGCCTGGATGGTGTTGACCGTGGCCGTAAAGGTTTGCGGCCCGTCACCCTCGCGGGCGGCAACCGACCCAGTGAGCACGATGGTGGGAGATTCATCATCATTCACCGCCACAGAGGCTGTGCCATTCACCCAACCGGCTACCGCAGCAGTCAGCGTCACGTTTTTCACCCCTTCGGCAAAGGCATTGTCCGGCGCGGAAAAGGTGAAGTTCACCGGTCCCATGTTGCCCGAGGGGATCGTCACGCTAACGGGTACGGACAATGCGGGAATACTGGCCGTGAGGGTCACGAGCACATTCCGTGACGGCGGGGCGCTGACGCTCACACTGCCCGAGATACCACTGAAGCCTTCGGTGGCACTCGAGGGCGCGGTCAGTGCCAGCGTGGCGGATTCATCATCCGTCACCGCCAGCGAATGCGTGCCGGAGCCGATGGATGGGGCTGAAGCCGTGATCACCGTCGTCTGCGTGCCGTCCAGATGCGCGTCATCGACCAATGTGATGGTGAAATTTTTTGTCACCTCCCCGGCGGCCAGAAGGACCGTCGCAGGCACCGTGGCGGCCGTCGTGTCGCCGGAGGCCAGTGTCACCGTCACCGGACCATCCTGCGGCAGGTTCAGGTTCAGCGTGCCGGTGAGCGTTCCCGCGCTCTCCACCGCATTTGCCGCCGCCACCAGAGTGAACTGAGCGGTTGGTTCACCGAGAAACTCCACGTCATCTATGTTCCATCCTGAATAGGCGCTGGAGGCGGTCACATTCTGGTAACTCCAGCGCACCTGCACGGTCGGCTGCCGGTCTGCGAGGCTGGAGATGTCATACTCCAGGGTCTGCCAGGCATTGTCCGCCACCGCCGTGCCCGGATTCACAAAGACCTCCCGCCATGTCGTGCCGTCCGTGCTGACTTCCACCGTGCAGCGAGTCGAACTGAGCACGTTCGAGTTCAGCCAGCGCTTGAAGCGCAGCCGCGTCGTCTTCCGTGCTGAAAGATCCACCGGAGTGCTGGTCAGGAAAAACGGTCCTCCCACCGTCGTGGCGGCATTGCCAGCCATGTTCACACCATACACGCTGCCACCAGACGCACCGCTGGTTGGGTCCGCGTTGCCAGCGCCACCCGACGCTGTGCCACCACTGCCCGCTGGCGTGCCAAAGGCCCACTGGCCGGTCATCGTCCATCCGGGGTTCGTGTCCAAGGCAAAGCTCTGCACCACCGGTGGCGTCACATACAGGCGAACCCCGACAGGTTGGTTGAAGTTCGTTCCCGTGTTCGTGAAGACCAGATTCGCGCTGTGAAATCCGGGCTCCACCGTGTTGGCCTGTGTTGTCACCGTGACCACTACATTCGCCCCAGCGGCCAGCGTGCCGCTCGCGGGACTCACGCTCAGCCAGGGAACCGCGTTGGAACTCCAGTTCACCGATGATGCGCCGTCATTGCTCAGCGTCAGCGTCTTTGTCGCAGGTGAAAATGGGCCACCCTTCGCTCCCGTGATGTTCCAGCCGCTGCGGTCGCTGATCTCCAGGCTGTCCGGCACATCATACTGCTCCACGATTCCCGTGGTCGTGCTGCTGGCTGGGGCGGTGGCACCGTCACCCATGCCACGTTTGGCAAAGGCGGTCCAAACCTCACCCAGGTCACCCGGATGGTTCACCAGAGTGGCTTGCAGGATGCCATCGCGGCTCTGGATGAAGTTCGGGTTTGCCGGGCCGAATTTCATGCCCTCCGTCACCAGGAAAAGCGCCCGCTCATTGCCCGTGGCAAAGCCGTGCTTCACGATCAGGTTCGCGCGCAGGTCCCAGAGCGTCACGCACCAGACCGTGCCCTGGTAGTGGACCTGTGTCGCGTCCTGCGTGGCGGTGTAGGTCGGGTTGCGTGGCACGGCCGTGTGCCAGTCCACTTGGTTAGGATCGATGTCCCGCAGCGTGTGCGGATTCTTGAGCATGTCCGTGCTGTAGCTGTAGCGGCGCGCCCCATAGTAGTAGTTCTCGCTCAACCAATTACTGCTCAGATAGCGGCTCCAGGCTCCGCGTGCCCAGTTCCCGTGCGGATTGTCAGAGGCCTCCGCTGTCAGTGCCAGTCCGTAAAAGTCACTCCAACCCTCTCCCATACCACGCGTGGACAGCGCGGAGATCGTCACCGAGGGGCCGCCCACGAGACGGTTGCTTACGCCATGGGCGTATTCGTGCAGCACCACCTCCGCCTCGAAGGAACCGTCGCGATCCGGCGCTGCATAGGTCCAGTTATACATCTGCATCCGCCCGCGTCCGCCATCCACCGGCGTGGAAAAGTTCGCGTTGTTCGTGCCGCTGCCGTCCTGTGCCTCTGAGTTCACAGGATCATTGCCCACGCCGCCTCGGCTGAAGTTATCCGTCTGAAAGTTCCCCGCAGCCTCCGTGAAGCCCAGCTCATACATCCGGTCATGCATGAAGTTCGTCCAGTAGAAGAGCTGCGTCACCGAAGCGTCTTTGAAGTTCGTCGGCTCCTGCGTCAGATTATGGGCAAAGTCGAACACGCGGTTCGGCACGCCCGTCGTGCGCGGCAGGTCCGCCGCATCGTTCGCGTCGGTGTCTGTGTAAGTGTCTGTGTTGTTTCCGCTGGTGATGTTCACCCCGTCGTTGATCCAGCCGTTCGGTGAGGCGGTCGTGTTCAGTGCCTCCAGCGTGATGAGCTGGCGGCTCACCGGCGCTGGCTGGAGACTGGAGGGCGTCTCGTGGCCGGGGGACATCGGCAGCGGGCTCTCCGCCGTATAGACGCGGTAGCTGGCAGGGCTGATGTAAGCCGTCAGCGCCTGCCGCACCAGCACCTGCGCGTTTTCCGCATCCACCAACACGCGATACATCTCCGCCCGGCTGCGGCTGGTTAAAGTCACGTCCCAGGCCAGACGCAGCGTCTTTTCATCCATTGGCACCCAGACCAGTTTTGCTTCCGCATCGGTCAACATCGCTGCACGGAATTGCTGCCGCCTGTCTGGCTGCGCTGCGGCAGGCCCCGTGGCGCGCACACCCTCAGCAGAGAGCTTATCCCCCACATTTTCACCCGCCGCCGCCACCGCCTGCTCCACCGTCAGTCCTGGCTTGGTCAAAGCCGCACGCCCTTCCGCAGACACCGCCGTTTCCGGGGCAGGCACCATCTGACTGCCGATGTTGATCAGCTCAGCCTTCGCCGTCAGGTTCGCCTGCAGCACCGCCTCGAAGACATCGATCCCATCGAGCTGCTGGTGCCATACCACCTTCCGGGAAGGGCCGCGCGCCGTGCTGTAGTCCGTCACCCGGCGAGACTTCTCCAGCACCTCCGGCCCATGCCCGAAGAGCGCCACATTTTCCTTGAGGAAAGCCCGCACGGCAGCATCCGCATCACCACCCGGCTGCCGCGGCCCCGTGAGCAGAGCGCTCGTCGAGCCCACCCACTTCGGCGAGCCCGTCACCGGATCGAGGTCCACCGACACCCCTGGGTGCGTCTTTTTCCAGACTTCCGCCTGCTGGAGCCGCGCCGCAGAGGCATTCGTGCTCTTTCGCAGATCCAGGTCCGCCAGCGGTGTGTTCGGCGTCTTTGGGGCATCGCCCAGCTTAAGGCTTGCTTGGGTCACTGCCTCTGGCTCTCTCGACCTTACCAGCTTCCCTTCAGCCATAGGCTGTCTTTCAAGACAGAATACAGCGACAAGCAGCAAGGCAGCAAAAGCAAGCAAGGCGATGAAGGGGGCGGTGCCTTTTTTCATAAAGGGGGGATTTCCCTCGGGATTCAATCGGGTAAGGATTTTGGAGGCA
>JBILPY010000631.1:0-3110 GCA_044373575.1 Prosthecobacter sp.
AGCCGTGGTGGAGGCGCTGGAGCGTCAGCGCCCGCTCTGGGAACCAGGGATGAACCAGGGCTATCACGCGCGCACCTTTGGCTTCCTCATGGATGAGATCGTCCGCCGCATCACGGGAGTGGAGTCGCTCGGCGAGTATTTCCGTGAGATGATCGGCAGCCAGCTCGGGCTGGATTTCTGGATCGGTCTGCCCACGGCACAGCATGAGCGGGTGGCCACCGTCTATCCGGGAAAGATCAGCATCGCCGATGGTGACCGGCCATTCCTCAAGGCCTTCAGCACAGCGGGAAGCATCACCCAGCGTACTTTCGGCTCTCCGCTCGGTCTGAACGCCGTGCAGGATTTCAATCAACCAGGCACATGGCAGTACGGCTACGCCAGCATGGGTGGCGTGGGCAGCGCCAGCGGTCTGGGTAAATTTTACGCCATGCTCGCTCAGGGCGGCACTTGGAACGGGCGTGAAATCGTGCCTGCAGCAGTGACGCGGCTGCTGGGCGAGACGCTCTCCGAACAGGAGGATCTGGTGCTATGCACACCCATTTCTTTTGGTGCCGGGGTCATGAAAGATCCACTTCAAACCAACCCGGACCTACCGCCAGGAAAACTGCGCCAGCATTACGGGCCATCGTTGGCGGCCTTTGGTCATCCGGGAGCCGGCGGCTGTCTGGCATTCGCCGATCCGGAGAATCAAATCAGCTTTGCCTACACCATGAACCAGATGGAAACCGGAGCTCTGCCAGGGCCGAAATGCGTCGGAATGATTGAGCGACTTTACGGCGGAGCCGCCTAAAAACAGAACGGGCCGGGATTCCGTCATCCCGGCCCGCTGCGGTTCTTGTCTTGAGTTTTGTTCTTCTCAAGCTCCCGGGCGAAAGAAGGCAAATGGCTCAGGACGAATCTCGTGAAAAGCGACCTGAAATGTCAGACCGAGGGTGAGGAGATCGGTTCAAACAATAGAAAAACTTTTTTCAGGATTCTTTTCGCCTTGGCCTCAAGTCGCAAAAAAAGAACGGGCTGGAGATTTCTCTCCAGCCCGCTCATCGGGGGTTTTCGGGTTTTTTATCCTTCGTTTCGTGCCAGCTCCCGGCAAGCGCTAGACTTGGGACAAAAGCTTTGGGGTAAGAAAGAGCGGCCTGGGCGTGGTTTAATCGCGTCAGGCCGCCGTAGTAAGAGGCAAAAGATGCCAATTTGTTCAGATTACATCATGCCGCCGTGGTCATGCTGGTGGCCGCCGTCGGCTTTCTCTTCCTTCGGAATGTCAGCGATGAGGCATTCGGTGGTGAGGAGGAGGCCGGAGATGGACGCGGCGTTCTGGAGAGCGCTGCGGGTCACCTTGGCTGGATCGACGACGCCTGCCTTGATGAGGTCTTCATACTTGGCGGTGGCGACGTTGTATCCGTGGTTGCCGGTGCCTTTCTTGACTTCAGCGACGATGAGCGCGCCTTCCATGCCTGCATTAGCTGCAAGCTGACGGAGAGGAGCCTCGATGGCGCGAGCGACGATTTCAGCGCCGGTCTTTTCGTCACCGGTGAGACCGAGGTCGCCGATGGAAGCCTGAGCGCGGATGAGGGCGACACCGCCCCCAGGGACGATGCCTTCTTCGACGGCAGCACGGGTGGCGTGCAGGGCGTCTTCGACACGGGCTTTCTTTTCCTTCATCTCGGTCTCAGTGGCAGCACCGACGTTGATGACGGCCACGCCGCCGGCCAGCTTGGCGAGACGCTCCTGGAGCTTCTCACGGTCGTAGTCGGAGGTGGTTTCAGCGATCTGGTTCTTCAGTTGGGAAACGCGTCCGGCGATGGCGTCGGAGGAGCCTGCGCCCTCGACGATGACGGTGTTTTCCTTGCCGATGGTGATGCGCTTGGCCTGGCCGAGGTCAGCGAGCTCGATGTTTTCGAGCTTGATGCCGAGGTCTTCGGTGATGCAGCGACCGCCGGTGAGGATGGCGATGTCTTCGAGCATGGCCTTGCGGCGATCTCCGAATCCAGGGGCCTTCACAGCGACGATGTTGAGGGTACCGCGGAGCTTGTTCACGACGAGAGTCGCGAGGGCTTCACCTTCGACGTCTTCCGCGATGATGAGGAGGGGCTTGCCTGAGCGAGCGACCTTCTCGAGCAATGGAAGCATGTCCTTCAGATTGCTGACCTTCTTCTCGTTGATGAGGATGTAGGCGCCTTCGAGGTTGCACTCCATCGTCTCAGGATTGGTGACGAAGTAAGGGGAGAGGTAGCCTTTGTCGAACTGCATGCCTTCGACGACTTCGAGAGTCGTTTCGATGGATTTGGCTTCTTCGACGGTGATGGTGCCTTCCTTGCCGACCTTGTCCATGGCTTCGGCGATGATGTTGCCGATGTCAGCGTCCCAGTTGGCAGAAACGGTCGCGACCTGGGCCACTTCCTTGCTGTCTTTCACGGGGGTGCTGATTTCCTTGAGCTTGGCGACGATGGCCTCGGTGGCCTTCATGATGCCGCGCTGGAGGGAGATCGGGTTCGCACCGGCGGTCACGTTGCGGAGACCTTCAGCGTAGATGGCTTCAGCCAGGACCGTGGCGGTCGTGGTGCCGTCACCAGCGATGTCGGAGGTCTTGGAGGAGACTTCCTTGATGAGCTGGGCGCCCATGTTTTCATAGGGGCATGGGAGTTCGATTTCCTTGGCCACGGTGACACCGTCTTTGGTGATCGTGGGGGAGCCGAATTTCTTCTCGAGGATGACGTTGCGTCCGGCTGGGCCGAGGGTGGCCTTCACGGCGCGAGCCAGTTTGGTGACGCCGCGCAGGAGGGCCTGACGTGCGGTTTCGTCGAAGTGGAGTTGTTTAGCCATAGTAGTGAGCGTGTGTGGGGGTTGAGTTGGGGATTAAGCGATGATGCCGAGGATGTCGGTTTCGTTGATGATGAGGAGGTCCTCGCCACCGACTTTGACTTCGGTGCCGCCGTATTTGGAGATGAGGACTTTGTCGCCCACCTTCACGGTGAAGAGGGTGGACACGTCTTTGCCTTCGTCGTCTTTGCCGGTGCCGAGTGTGATCACTTCAGCTTCCTGTGGCTTTTCTTTGGCGGTGTCGGGGAGGAAGATGCCGCCAGCGGTCTTTTCTTCGCTGATGGAACGCTTGA
>JBILPY010000112.1:0-10071 GCA_044373575.1 Prosthecobacter sp.
AAAAGATCTCCAAATGACTTAGCGGACTCTCCAGAATGCCGAAACGGATACCGTTGCGCCATGACGGAGCCTCCGAGGTGTCTCAGCGTTCTCCCAGGCGGATGGGAGGCGTCTTTCGCTCCTCTGTAGAGATGGTTTTCTGTCGAGGGGCACCGCCGAAGCCCTCGTCCTCGCCATGCCAGGCGGCACCAAGGAAACCCTGCCCCGCAGCGCCATCCAAGACATGAAGCTCCTATACCGCACCCTCATGCCCAACGGCCCCGAAGCCGCCACCACCAAGGAGCAGATGAGTGACTTGATCGCGTTCTTGCTCGGGAAGTAGCATCGGCTTTCTAGCCGGTGCTCTTTGGCGGTTGATCGGCTCCGAATCACACAGCCTAGAAAGGCTATGTTACGACGAAGCCTCGGTCATGAATGCTGTTGGCTGTGATCTGGTCCATGGGTGATAGAGGTGCGCATCTTCGCCCCTTCATGCGGTCTCCACTTCATCGCCTCCTCGTCGCAGCCCTTCTTCTGATCGGCACCAGCGCCTTTGCGCAAACTCCCACGCACGCGAATATCCACTACGGCAAACATGAGCGGCAGGTGCTGGACTTCTACCAGGCGAAGGCGGAGAAGTCCGCGCCGTTGCTGTTCTTCATCCATGGCGGTGGCTGGCTGAACGGGGACAAGGCGAACCCGGACTTTCTGGCCAAATGTCTGGAGTCGGGCATCTCGGTTGCTTCGATCAATTATCGGCTTTTGCCAGATGCCATCGCGGAGAAGATCGAGCCGCCTGTGAAGGCCTGCTTGGACGATGCCGCCCGCGCATTGCAGTTCGTGCGCAGCAGGGCAGGGGAGTGGAACATCGACAAGACGCGCATCGGCGGTTGTGGAGGCTCTGCGGGAGGCTTTACCGCTCTTTGGCTGGCTTTTCATCCTGAGATGGCCGATGCCGCCAGCGCGGACCCCGTGGCCCGTGAGTCCACCCGGCTGTGCTGCGTGCTCGGGTTCGTGCCGCAGACCTCGCTGGAACCGCAGCAGATGATGGCCTGGATCTCCAACAACGACTACGGCCACCACGCCTTCTCGCTGCCGAGCATGGCGGTCTTTCTGGAGAAGCGGTCGGAGCTGATGCCCTGGATCGAGCGCTTCTCACCCTACGCCCTGGCATCTGCGGATGACCCGCCGGTCTATCTCTTTTATGACTCCGTGCCCGCGCTCGGGCAGTCCTACAAAGACCCGCCGCACTCGGCAAACTGGGGCGCGGGGCTCGTGGAGAAGCTGGAAAGCGTGGGCATCGAGCACGAATTCAACCACACCGGGGCGAAGGACGTGAAGCACCCGGACATCTTCGGCTTCTTGCTGGAGAAGTTGAAAGGGAACTAGCACGGCGCCCTGAGGACCGCCCCCCGATTTTCCCCCGTATCACCCCGTCCTTGCCAAACCGGCAAAGTCGCCTAGCCTGCGCGCCCTTTTTCCCCGGACGTGTGTGAGCAGTCCGGGCGAGATTCCCCCTGAAACCCCCGACCTGTCTTTCATCATGACCATCAACGTCGAACACCAGCCCAACTGCCGCGCCGTCGCCCACATCCGGGTGCCGGGTGAAGAAGTCGCGAAGCAGCGCAAAAGCATCGTGGCCTACTATGCCCAGAACGTCCGCCTCCCCGGCTTCCGACCTGGCAAAGTTCCCACCGCCGCCGTCGAAAAACGCCACGGCGCCGACATCCAGTCCGAACTCGAGCGCCAGCTCATCAACGATGGTCTCCGCGAGGCCGTGAAGCGCGAGGGCCTCGATGTTCTCTCCATCCTCGGCGTCAATGACCGCATCACGCACGACACGGACAAGAGCTTCTCCTTCAGCGCCGAGCTCAGCCTCACGCCGAAGTTTGAGCTGCCCGAATACAAAGGCATCCCCGTCAAACTCCCCCGCATCGAAGTCACGGATGCTGACATCGACCACGATCTGCTCCACCTGCGCGAGCGTTATGCCAGCTTTGAAGACGTGGACCGTGCCGCCGCCAATGGCGACTGCGTGGTGCTAGGCTACACCGGCAGCCTGGACGGCCAGCCGCTCGCCGAAGCCATGCCTGACGCGCCGAACCACCTCCACGGCATTGATGAGAACTGGTTCCTGCTCGACGCAGAGGAAGACTTCCTCCCCGGCTTCTACGCAGGACTCGTCGGCATCATCAAAGGTGAAGAGCGCACGCTGAACCTCACCCTCCCCGAGGAGTTCCCCTTTGAAGCCCTGCGCGGCAAGACCATCGCCCTCGCCACGAACTGCAAAGGCGTGAAGAACAAGGCCCTCCCGGCCATCGATGCCGAGTTCATCAAGAAAATCGGCGGCGAAGAGATGACCGAGGAAACCCTGCGCGGCGAAGTGAAGGAAGCCATCCGCCGCCGCCGCGAGCAGAACCGCGAGAACGACAAGGCCAACCAAGTCATCGGCCACATCGTCGAGAAGCTCGAGTTTGATCTCCCGCAGGAAGTCGTGAACCGCGAAGCCCAGCGCCGCACCAATGACATCGCCAACCGCGCCATGCAGCAGGGTGTGCCCCAGGACGTGCTGCTCAAGCAGCAGGACGAGATCCTCAGCAGCGCCACCCAGCAGGCGCGCAACAGCGTGAAGGTCAGCTTTATCCTCGGTGAGATCGCCAAGAAGGAAGGCATCATCGCCACCGATCAGCAGCTCATGATGGCTTTGGCAAACATCGCCGCGCGCCAGAAGGTGCCGGTGAAGAAGTTCATGCAGGAAGCCCAGAAGAACGGCATGGTCGATGGCGTCCGCGAGGACCTCATCCTCGAAAACGCCCTCCAGTTCCTCAAGGACAGCGCCCAGGTCGAAGAGACCGAACCCGAAGCTGAGCATTGCGATACGCACTCGCCGAAGGAGGCGTAAGCCGGGCGAGACAGATACCAATGAGAAGAGGGACCATCACTGGTCCCTCTTTTTTATTCTGAGTCCGCTTCCTAATTACGGAGCGGTGGTCGGCGGAGTACCGGAACTCGCCGCAGGGGCTGTGCCGTCGTCTTTGAGGCTGTTGACCACACGGTCGATGCCGATCTTTGCGTACTCACTCGGTGGATACATGTGACGAGCTTTCAGATACCAGCCGAGGGCGGAACCGGACTGTTTCCGCTGCTCATGCTGTTTGGCTTTTTCGACAGCGCTGACGAACTCGCTGGCCTTCACGCTGAGCTCGGAGCGCATCTTGGTGACTTCGGGATCTTCAGGGAAGCGGACATAGACGCGCTCCACGGCCTCCCAGGCTCCGAAGGCGTTGCCGGTCTTGCTCTGCTCCTCGGCCATCTTCACCACCATGGTGACTTCGGTGACATCGGTGATGACTTTCTTGATCTGCTCCTGCCGCGCTGGGTCATTGATGGAGGCGGCGAGGTAGCGGCCCTGCTCATTGAAGATCTGGCGGTAGGCGCGCTGGCTGAGGTGGCGATCCAGATCGAGCAAGGCTTGCGCCTGCACGTCGCTGTTCTGTCCGACCATCTCGGAAAGGCCACGCAGCTTCGGATTCGTGGGCCAGAGTTCGGCAGCGCCCTTCATCTCGGTGGCATAGGTGTTTTGGTCGCCTTTTAAAATGGCGGCCTTGGCGGCGGTGAGGCGCATGTCGGCCAGAGCGCGGGCGGTTTCGATGGCGGCCTGGGGCTTGGAGAAGTCGAAATCCTTCGAGTTCTTGCGCATCTTGGTCACCATCTCTTCGGCGAGGGTGAAGTCCTTCATTTCGAGGGCGTTCACGAGCTGGTTTCCATCGCGGACGTAGTCGAGCACTTTGAGCTTTTCCGTCATGGGGAGGCGGCGGACGCGCGGGAGGTATTCGCCGATGGCAAATGCCTCCATAAGGCGGTTGCTGGCGCTCTGGTAGTCCTGGCGGAGGACGAGTTGCTCGAAGGCGACGATGGCTTCATCGACACCGCGGATGGCCTCAGAGGCGAGGCTGTCGATGAGGCTGACGGTGGGCGGCACGCCGAGGCCGGCGGAGAAGGCCTTCTTCATGTCGGAGTTGTCATCGAGCTGGAGGACGCTGTCGCCATCCTTGAACATGTGTGGGTAGAGGCGGCAGGCGATGAGGGCGTGCTCGAAACGGCGCTGGAGGAACATTTGCAGGATGAGGGCCTGAAACTGGACCTTGCTGGTGACTTCGGAGAGGCCCATGGCGGTCTCGTTGAGCTTCTTGCGCGCTTCGATCTCGGCCATGTCCTTGATGTAGCCGGACACGCGCCCGACGGTGGCGGCGGTGGTTTGTTTCTGCGCATTGCCCGCAGCACCACCGCCCTTGGTTCCGCCGCCGCTGCCAGACTGCGGGGACATCTCGGCATTGGAAAGGGCGACTTCGTTGTTCCATTCGAGCTGCTTGCGGCGCTTGCCCATGGCCTCGTTGGCGGCGCGGAGATTATTCACCTTTCGTTGGGCCAGCCAGACATCATAGACGGCGTTCGCCATGGTATTGCAAAGACCGGCGTCGATGCGGAAAGCGCCTGCCTCAGGCAGCAGGGCGAAGGCGGCGGAGACATCGGGGCCGCCTTTGCGGGTGGGGGCGAGCAGGAGGACGATCTGGGCGATGATGTCACGGTAGGCCTGATCTTCGGCTCCGTTGGCCTCTGGGGTGGCGAGGTAGATCTCGAACTTCGAGCGGACGAGGCGGTTGTTGTTCACCTGCCACATCTTGCCATCCCAGGTGACCATTTCATTGCCGGTGTCGGCATGGGGCAGGACGCCGCCCATCGAGGAGTTGTTCTGGGACTGGTTGTTATTATTGCCACCGCCGGAGGAGTTCGCATTCGATGCGGGAGCGGGCTGCGCGGGGCCGGGCGCTGGCAGAACCTGCGCTGAGGCGGTGGTGGTGAGCAGTGTGAGGCTGAGGAGGAGCTTCGTCGTGTTCATAAAGGATCAGGCTTTGAGGAGTTGCAGGACTTCGAGGACACCATTTTCCAGGACGCGAACTTTGAAAACATAGCGCTGGCCGCGCTGGATGTTGGCATCAAGCGTGGAGGGCACGAGCACGGGGACAAAGGTGCCGCCTTCGCTGACTTGGACGGAGAAGAGGCGGTCGCTGCCCTTCCAGGAGTCGAGGCGGTTGTCGATGGTGCCTTCGACCTTGTAGGTGTTGCCGGAGAGGGCGTTGGAGCTGTCGAGATACTCCTCGGTGCTGAGTAAAGAGAGGCCGGTCATGGGATCGGTGCCGCGATTCAGCAGGGACCAGCCTCCACCAATGAGGCCGACGAGAAGCGCCACGATGGCGATGAGATGAGCGGGCTTGATCCCGGATTGCGCACGGCGTGCCATGATTATTTGGGGGGAATTTGAGCCGGAGTTTAGCGGGGCGCTGGATGCAGGGCAACATCTGCCTGCCATCGCCTGCCAAGTGGCGGGGAAAAACACCTTGCCGCAGGTGGCAAAGCGTGTTCTCTCAGGCTCCAATCCCACCCCCACAACCACCGCAATCATGAGCGAGAGACGCATCGTTATCACAGGCATCGGAGTCGTTTCCCCCCTCGGGAACAACAAGGATGACTTCTGGAAAAACCTCATCGCTGGCAAGAGCGGTATCCGTCGCATCCAGAGCATGGATACGGAGAAGTACGAATGCAAAATCGCCGGGGAGGTGGTGGACTTCGATCCGACGCCCTTCTTCAACAATCACAAGGAAGCCCGCCGTGCAGACCGCTTCTTCCAGCTCGGCATGGCCGCCTCGAAGATGGCGGTCAAAGACAGCGGTCTGAACCCTGACAGCCTCGATCCCTGGCGCGTCGGCGTCATGGTCGGCTCCGGCATCGGCGGCCTGAGCACCATCGAGACCCAGTATGAGATCCTTTTGAACAAGGGCCCGAACCGCGTCTCCCCCTTCCTGATCCCGATGATGATCACGAACATTGCCTCCGGGATGATCGCCACGGAATACGGCTTCATGGGCCCGAACATGTGCATCACCACCGCCTGCGCGACCTCGAACAACAACATCGGCGAAGCCTGGCGCATCATGAAATTTGGCGATGCCGACGTGATGATCGCCGGTGGTGCTGAGGCGAGCATCCGCCCCTGCGGCCTGTCCGGTTTCGGGAATATGAAGGCGCTCTCCATGCGCAATGATGAGCCTGAGCGCGCATCCCGTCCCTGGGACACCGGCCGCGATGGCTTCGTCATGGGCGAAGGCGCGGGCGTCGTCGTCCTCGAAGAATATGAGCACGCGAAGAAGCGCGGAGCCACGATCTACGCCGAGCTCGCGGGTTATGGCGTCACCGCCGATGCCTACCACCTCACCTCTCCGCATCCTGATGGTCTCGGCGCTGCGAAGTGCATGGAGATGGCCCTGCGTCACGCGAAGATGAACGCCAATGAGGTCAGTTACGTGAACGCTCACGCGACATCCACTCCGGTCGGCGACCTCTGCGAGCTGCGCGCCATCAAGCGCACCTTCGGCGAATACGCGCAGAAGGGCCTGCTCGTCTCCGGCACGAAGTCGATGACCGGTCACCTCCTCGGTGCCGCTGGAGGCATCGAAATCGCCGCGAGCATCCTAGCGATCCGCGACCAGATCGTCCCGCCTACCATCAATGTCGAAAATCTCGATCCCGAGGTCGATATCGATATCGTCGCCAACACTGCCCGGCCAGCGAACGTCACCTCCGCCCTGAGCAACAGCTTCGGGTTCGGCGGTCACAACTCATCCGTCCTGGTGAAGAAGCTGGTGGACTGATTGGAGAATTTTCCTCCGATCACCGGCCTCGGCAGATCAAAAAGCAGGTTTTGTGTAGCCCAGATAGCCCATCACCGCAGCGGTGATGATGGCTAGGATGATCACAAGCGGCGCGGCAATGACGCGCCGACGTGCCAGCACTGGCAGGAAGCCGAGGACAAGCCAGAGGGCGATCTTGATCCACACCCAGGTAGGCATCGTTTTGAAGATGCCCAGCTTGGCGAGCAGGCCGAAGCCCGAGATGAGACTGATCAGCAGGCCGGTGCCATGCCATTTCATGGCGCTTCGTGCTGAGTCAGAGGAGAGCAGGGCTCCGAAACCGACGAAGACAAAGATGAGGCCGACGATGTGGGCGATGTGGTAGAACTGGAGGGAAAGCATGGCGGCTAGGATGTAGCCACTCTACGCCTCTGCCACAAGCACCGATTCAGAAACCCAGCGGGCGTAGGTTTCGGCCACCTGCTCAGGCTGGAGGGAGATGATCTCGGGCACCTCGTAAGGGTGAAGCTCACGCAGACGGGCTTCGAGAGCTTGGCTGGCCGCTGCCGTGGTTTTGAAGATGGCCAGCACCTCGGCGCTCGTTTCCACCGCTCCCTGCCAGTGGTAGATCGACTCCACTCCGGGGATTAGATTCACGCAGGCGGAAAGCCGGGACTCGACAAGTATGCGGCCGATACTGCGCGCCTGATCCGCATCTGGAAACGTGCAGAGGATCAGACGAATGTCCGACATGATCGGTCGTGCTGAATTACCGGTCAAACTTCTTGATGACGGCACGCTTGCGCAGGCCTTCCATCCATTGATCGAGCGAGCCCTTGGATTTTTCGGAGGAAAGGGAGCGTTCGATCTCTCCGCGCACCTCGCTCAGGCTCTTGGCATTGCCGTGTTTGATAGCCTCGCAGGCGATGATGATGTACACGCCTTCTTCTTCGAGCACGCTGCTCACGCCGCCTTGTTTAAGACTGAAGGCCACGTTGGCGATGGAGGGCTTCATCTGGTCGCGCGCCACCCAGTCGTCGGCATAAAAGCTGTCTGGTGAATAAGCTTTGGCCGTGGCGGCGAAGTCCGCGCCGCCGATGATCTTGCGGCGTAGCTCCTCAGCGATCTTGCGCTGTCCTTCGGGCGAGGTTCCGGCATCGCCGCTGTATTTGGGGATCACAATTCGGCTGATTTTGATCATCCCGCCTTCGCGCCACTTGTCGATGTTCTTGTGGTAGTAGGTTTCGACTTCTTTGGGCGTGGAGGGGACCTGCTGGGCGGCCTGCTTGCCGCGCATGGCGGAGACGATCATCATCTTCTCGCGCAGTTCACGGAACTTTTTCAGGGTCATGCCATTCTGGGCCAGCTCTTTGACAAAGGCATCGCGGTTGCCTTTGAAACTCTCGCGGATGATGGAGTTTACGTCGTCATCCACGTACTGGGCCTTCATCGTGGCCCCCATGCGCTTGAACTCACTGAGCACGAGTTCGCGGTCGATGAGGCTGTCGAGCGCGGTGGCGCGGAGGTTGGCCAGCTCGCGTTGAAGGGTGGCGGGGTCGTTTTGAAACTGGAAGCGCAGCATCTGCTCCTGGGCAGTGACGGCGTCACGAACTTCAGAGCGGGTGATGACCAGACCATTAACGACAGCGGCAATGCCGTTGCTGGAAGACTGGGCGATCACTCCAGTCGAGGAGATCAGAGTCAGCAGGGAAACCAACAGGAAACGAGGCGGGGTCATCATGGCGTTCAAGAGAGGTATCGTTAGCCATCCGCCTGAAGCCTAGCAAGGAGTAAAACGGCCAGCTTGTTGATACGTCCGTGCTGGAAAATCACGGCCAGTGACGGAGGCTCTGCTTTTTATCCCCATCTGAGCTGGCCCCAAATCGCCCCTGATTGCGGCTTGCCATCGGCCCTCATCATGCGAGAACTTGGGCTCGTCATGGAAAGCACCCCACCTCCTCAAGACGTCGGCGCACCGAACAACGGTGTGACCGGGCCTGGCAAAGACGAAAAAATGATGGCGATGATCTGCCACCTGCTGCCCTTTGTCGGGTGTTTGGTTCCAGGCATCCCGGTGCTGAACATTGTGGCTCCACTGGTACTCTGGCTGATCAAAAAGGACTCCATGCCCTTCGTGGATCAGCAGGGGAAGGAAGTGCTGAATTTCCAAATCACCGTCAGCATCGCCATCTTTGCCTGCATCCTCACCATCTGGCTGATCCTGCCTTTCATCCTCGCCATCGGCATTGGTATTGCCGCGATCATATTGATGATCATTGGTGCCATCAAAGCGAACGATGGGGTGGCTTACCGCTATCCTTTCACGCTGCGCCTGATCAAGTAAGACCATGAACGAGTCGCCTCCCCCCACGCCTCCTGCTCCGGCTTCCTGGCTGGAGTTTCGTTCGATGCTGCGTGCCCTCATGGATTTGCTGATGGATTTCTCCTTCAAGCGCTTCGTCACGCCGCATCTCATCCGTCTCCTCTATGTGCTCAGCCTGGGGGCGGCGGTGCTGGCTGCGCTGACGTGGATGTTCAGCGGTTTTGGTCAGGGGCCTTTGCACGGCTTGTTTACCTTGGTCACAGGGCCCTTGGCGTTCCTTCTTTATGTGATCAGTGCCCGTGTGGTCATGGAGGTGATCCTGGCGGTTATTCAGATTGCCGAGCGGGTGCGGGAGAAGTGATTTGAACTGACAAACGTCTTACAACCCGCTCACAAGCTCCTGACGCATTCCTTTTCGGATGTGGAAGCATGGAAACAGATAATGGTGAGCGGCTCGCTGCTCCCACATCCCTCTTTTCTCGTTGGTAAACCTCCTGGCTGTTGGTCCCTCCGAAATGCTCCGAGGCGGGTCGAAAGACCCGCCTCTTGCTATTTGGCGATGCTCTGAAACATCATCAGGACCGCGTCATTTTCGAGAATGCTGCGCCCGCGAATCTGAAAATTTTCGCAAATAGTCGAAATCGAGGCTTTAATTTTTACGAGTGAGGAATAATTTCAATAGTTAGCTCTGCCTGACAGAAAATCCTCCGTCCCGTTCTTGTGGCCCACTCTGATCCGAATCCCTTCTCCACCGATGTCTGCCGTACTCCCTGGCATGTGGACGACTCGGTGCAGGGGCTCAACGCTGACGTGCTGGACCAGCTCGTGGACGTGGTGGGCGGTCAGAGTGCAGGGCCGCTGATGCTGCTGACGGCACCCCGCGCGGGATATGGTAAAACGCACCTTTTGGGTCGAGTCGCCGCCGCAGCGGCGGATCAGGCGGTGATCGTACCGGTGGCCTTTCGTTCGGGGGATTCACTGACGCTTTCCACTTTGTCGAGACGCGGGATCGAGTCGCTCGCAGAAAGCGCTGTCCCTGGAGATTCCCAGGGCTGGACGCGTCTGCGTGAGGTCAGT
>JBILPY010000632.1:0-3107 GCA_044373575.1 Prosthecobacter sp.
GTGAAACGTCTGTCCCGGCTCCGCGAACCGGTTCGCGCCCGTGAGCCACATTGTGCTGCCCCAGTGCCCTTCGTTCGAGTATTTGTTCCAAAGCCCCTGCACCACCGTGAAGTCCGCCTTGTGCCGCGCCAGCGGCTTCAAGCCCTCCGGCAGCGTGTAATCCTTCCCCGTCTGCTTGATGTCCGGAAACCACGTCTCCGTCGTGATCCCCCAGCCAAAGCCCAGGAAAACGAGACGCTTCGGCGGTGCCGCCGGAGCCGCCGCAGAAGCAAATCGACGAAAACCCAGCGACTCAAGCGCGGGCAACGCAATGAGGGAGGTGCTGGACTGGAGAAAGTGGCGACGGGTTTTCATGGGGGACTACTTCGTGTGAAATTCTTGGCTGCTGACCAGCGCGTGAAGGAACTCGCGCATCGCGAGGTCTTTCTTGCTGGCTTGGGTGATCATGTCGTCGATCAACGGCTCATCGCGGAAGCCAATAGGCCTTCCCAAAGCGAACTCGATCAAGGCCTCGCTGAAGCTGCGGGCGAAGGCGTTGGACTTGGTGGCGATGATGTCGCGGAGGGCGAAGAAGTCGGTGAAGGACGGGCCTTTGAAGAAGGCGGCAGCTGGCTGGATGGGCCAGCGTTTGGTGCTCTTGGGGTCGGGTTTACCGTTGGCATCGAGGGCGGTGTAGCTGTCCTCGGTGCGCCATTGGCCGGCGGCGTCGAAGTTTTCCAAACCGAAGCCGATGGGATCGATCTTGCGATGGCAACTGGCGCACTGCGGGTCCTCTTGATGCGCGAGCAGGCGCTCCTGGGTGGTGAGCACCTTGCCGGCGAGTCGCGTGATGGCGGGCACGTTCGCGGGAGCGGGTGGTGGTGGATCGTGTAGTAGCTTGCGCAGCACCCACGCGCCGCGCTCGACGGGGCTGGTGCGCTCGCCATTGCCGCCCATGAAATGAATGGCCGCCATGCCGAGCAAGCCGCCGCGCGGCGAGTCCTTCGGCAGCGACACCTTTTCGTAGCTGTCGGCCTTCACGCCTTGGATGCCGTAGTAATGAGCGAGCACGCGATTGATGACGACGTAGTCGGCTTTGAGCAGGTCGCGCAGGCTGGCGTTGTGTTTGAGAATGTGCGCGATGGTCTCGTGGATCTCGCCTTTGGCCGCGACCTTCGTGCCGGTGTCAAAACGCGGATACAGGGCGCGATTCACCTCAAAGAAGTCGATGCGATCCAATCCGAGCCATTGATGCACAAACGCCGTCAAAAAGCCCTCCGAGCGCGGATCATCGAGCAGGCGATTCGTTTGCGCGGCGAGCACCTCGGGCTTCGAAAGGTCGCTTTTGCGCAACTCGGCATCCGGCGGGGCGCTCCAGAGGAAATACGAGAGTCGAGTGGCGAGTTCCGGACTCGTCAAAGAGCGGCGTTTTTCATCGGGTGAAGGCTCCGCGAGGTAGAGAAACATCGGCGAGGCCAGCACGACGGAGAGCGTCTCCTTCAACGCGGCCACGGGCTTGTCACCGGCTTTGCGGCGCACGTCGTAGAGGCGCATCAAGCGATCCAAATAGTCGGCAGGCGGCGCGGTGCCGCGAAAGGCCTCGGTGGCAAAGCGCTCGAAGGCCGCACGCAGCTCGGCAGCAGCAGGCACGGGCGATTTGTCATCGAGTGGCAACTTCAACACGGCAAAACCGGGCGGCACGGGCTTCGCGGCATTCGGCACACGCTCGACCTCGATCCAGTCCACCCACAGCGCCAACTCGGGGCCGATGCCGTTGCGCTTCACGGCCTCGGCACGCTTGCGTCCACCTTCTTCATTGGTGTCCCAACTACCTTTCTCGCGGAAGAACAGCGAGCGATTCTCTCGCGTCATGTTTGCACGCGTCAGCGTGAGCGGGATCTCGATGGTCTGCGGCTTCTCAATCGTGCCGGTGATCTCGTAAGTGTTCAGCACCTTGCCGGTGCGGGCGTGAATGCCGAAATCGAGGAAGCGACGCTCCGCTGGCGCATCCTTCACCGCCGCCGCACGCACGCGAACGACGTAATCTCCCACCGGCCAGTCAAAAGGCACGAGCAGCTCGATGTAGTTCACGTTCAGCTCCGCCGGATGCCGCGTCTGTGTGCCGAGATACGCCCCCCGATCCACATCCGGCATCTGCGTGTAATACTCGTGATACTTCAGCCAGCCTGCGCCAAGCGAGTCGTTCGCCAGATCGGCATCGTTCTCGCCTTTCTTATCAAAGCCAAACGTGCGCGGATTCGGCGCACCGGGGATGCGGGCCCACTCGCGGCGAAGGCGTGATTCATTGTTCTTCACCTCCTCGCGAAGCTTCGCGACGAGCTCCTTGTTCTCCGGCTTCGCGGCGGCGTCATCGACGGCCTTAACCCACTTCTGTGCACGCTCTCGGGCATCGATTTGATACTTCACGAAGTCCTTCACCTTTGGCGTCGTCGTCTCGCCCTCGTAGTGCAGCTTCTTGGTCACGCTCGCCGCGGTCTGCCACGCAAACGCCTCCTCCAAGGCCTCGCGACCGAGCGCTTGATACTGCTCGATCTGGTTCGCCGACATGAAGAGGTTCGAGCCCACGGTATCAAAGGCCCCCGAGCCACCATCCGGTGGCAACTCCGCCACATTGATCTCCACGCCGAGCAGCTCGCGAAGCGTGTTTTTGTATTCGCGACGATTCAGCCGCCGCATCGTGATGACACCCTTTTGATCGCCGAGAGTCCGCCGAGCCGCGACCATCACATTCGCCAGATCATCGAGGAAATCGGCTTTCGCGGCACTTGGAGGCTGTTTTTCGTCCTCCGGCGGCATGTCACCCGAGTTCATCGCATTCAGCACCTTCTGCCACTTCTCGGCGATTTCGACATTCGTGATCGAAAGCGGCAGATCATCGACCCGAAACTTCCCTTTCTGCTTCTCCGGCCCATGACAGCTCACGCAGTGCTCTTTGAAAAGCGCACGGTGCTTCGCATCCATCGCCGGATCGGCAGCATGGAGCGCACTGGCAGTGAAAAGGGCGAAGAGGAGTACGCGTGGCATTTGGGAGCTTTAGTTGAGCAGAAGGTGGAAAACACGCAGCGCGGTGCCGGTGCCTTTTGGATCGTGATCGGCGGCGATGCGGA
>JBILPY010000633.1:0-3105 GCA_044373575.1 Prosthecobacter sp.
TCTTGCCTTGGCAGTAGTTCGTACGGCCAAACTCCCCGCCCCAGACCACGAGCGTGTCGTCGAGCAACCCACGCTGCTTCAAATCCTTCACCAGGGCGGCACTGGCTTGGTCCGTCTCTTTGCATAATCTTGGAATCGCGCCTGGAAGCCCGCCGTGGTGATCCCAGTCCTGATGATAGAGCTGGATGAAACGTACCCCGCGCTCCGCAAGTCGGCGCGCTTGCAGGCAGTTTGCCGCAAAGGTGCCCGGCGTCTTCACATCAGGACCATACATGTCGAGGATGTGCTGCGGCTCGTCCTCGATGCCCGTGGCCTCGGGGATGCTGCTTTGCATGCGGTACGCCATCTCGTAGTGATCGATGCGGTTTTGGATCTCCACATCCGGCGTGCCCGTGAACTGATGCTCATGCAGTTCCTTCAGGCGATCCAACATCTGACGACGACTGCTCGCGCTGATGCCCTCAGGATTGCCGAGATAGAGCACAGGATCCTTCGCTGCGCGGAATAGCACGCCCTGGTGCTTCGTCGGCAGGAAGCCACTGCCCCAGAGATGCGAGCCGAGAGGTTGCCCGCCTTTCCCTTTTGTGATCAGCACCGTGAAGCTCGGCAGGTTCGAGTTGTCCGCGCCGAGCCCATAGCTCAGCCACGCCCCCATGCTCGGGCGACCGGCGATCTGCGAGCCAGTCTGGAAAAAGGTCACCCCAGGGCCGTGATTGATGCTCTCCGTGAACATCGAGCGGATCACGCAGAGATCATCCGCGATACCCGCCGTGTTCGGCAGATGCTCCGAATACCATCCCCCCGCCTGCCCGTGCTGCGTGAACTTAAACGGCGAACCCACCATCGGAATCGACGATTGATTCCCCGACATGCCCGTCAGCCTCTGCGTGCCGCGCACCGAATCCGGGAGCTGCTCTCCATGCCTCTTGTTCAGCAGCGGCTTGTAATCATAGAGGTCGAGGTGCGAAGGCCCGCCCGACATGAAGAGGTAGATGATCCGCTTCGCCTTCGGCTGCCAGTGCGTGCCACCGAGCACGCCACGATCCTCTGGAGCAGCGTCCTTCGCCAGCATCTCATTCAAAGCCATCCCACCCAGGCCCATGCCGAAGCGGTTGAGCAGTTGGCGACGATTCAAAAGGTCATTCATCGAGTTCATGAGTTTGAAGGATTAACGTTTCACCACACAGGCATCGTGGTTCATCAGTGCCTGTGCCAGCACGGCAGCAGCGGCAGCTTCGGGGAGAGGAATGGTGGCATCGCGTTTGGCATTGCCTGTCTTGAAGAGTGCCTCCGCTTCCTTGGGCGCAGCATGGAAATGCGCGAGCTGCTCCTGATACAGCTGCGTGCAGATCGTGCGCTCCTTCGCATCTGCATCTCGGCTCAGGCAGAGCTGAAAGCCCATGTCGATCATCTTCGCGGGATCTCCTTTGGCATAGCGATGCAGGTTCTCGCCGAGCACGCGGGCAGCTTCCACATACTGCACACCGTTCAGTAAAATCAGCGCCTGCAGCGGCGAGTCGGTGCGTTCGCGTTTGGAAATGCAGACGGCACGGCGAGGCGCATCAAAGGCCATCATCGCGGGTGGCGGACTCGTGCGGCGCCAACTCGTGTAGAGACTGCGGCGATAGACAGCATCTCCGCCACCTGGACCGGCTGGCTTAAAGGCTTCCGTCATCTCATAAGGCAGCACTGGCGGGCCGCCGACCGTCAGCTTCAGCAGACCTGCCGCAGCCAGCGCATTGTCGCGGATCATCTCCGCCGGTAGTCGGAAGCGCGGACCACGGGCGAGCCATTGGTTCTCGGGATCATCCGACATCGTCTTGGTATCGGCCACGCTTTGCTGGCGATAGACCCGGCTCATCACAATCTCCTTCACCAACGCCTTCATGTCCCAGCCGCTCTGGATGAACTTCACGGAGAGGTAGTCGATCACCTCAGGATACAGCGGACGCTCGCCCTGACTGCCGAAGTCCTCCGTCGTCTTCACCAGACCGCGACCAAAAAGGCTGTTCCAAAGCCGGTTCACCGTCACACGCGCCGTGAGAGGATGATCGGGAGCCGTGAGCCATCTGGCATAACCAAGCCGGTTCTTCGGCGTATCCTTTGGAAAAGGCGAAAGCGCCGCTGGTGTCCTCGGGCCGACCTCCTCGGTGCGCTTGTCATACTCGCCACGGGTCAGGAGATAGGCCTTCTTTGGCGTCGGCAGCTCGCGCATCACCATGATTTCCTTCTGCGCGTCCTGCAGTGCATAAAACTCCGCGCGTGTCTTCTGAAGTTCCTCATTCACAGGCGCTACAATGGACAAATCTCGATTGAAAACACGCAGATCATCGATCATCCCGCCTTTGAAGCCACGGTCACGGAAGCGCTCGCCGAGGCTGATGTTATCGCCTCCACCGCCCTGGACAGTCTTCGTCAGCGCATCGCGGATGATCTCCACCTCGGCGAGTTTGCCATTCACATAGAGATGCAAACCTGCCGCGCGGCTGCTGCCATCGCTCGTCACCACGACTTGTGTCCATTCATTCACCTTCAGCGGCTGTTTGGTGCGGATCGAAATTGCATTGCCCGGCCAGAAGTGGATCAGCGACCACTTCAGCTTTCCTTCCTCGATCAAAAGTTCGTAGCCACGGCTCGCCGCATCCGTCCAAGCTCGCGAGCGATGCATCACCACGGCGCGCTCCTTCACATCCGGCGTCTTCAGCCAGAGCGAGATGCTGAAAGGCTCCTCGCGTTTAAAGTTCCCCAGGGGGGTGTCCACCGCATCATCCCCGGTGAACAGCAGCGCCTTGCCGAGCTTGCCCTCCACGAGCTTGTTCTCGCCCTTTAGAGTCGCTGACGTCTTGTCTTCGATCTTCACGGGCTTGCCATCCTTGTCCTTCGTCTCCGTTGGAATGATGGGCTTCGCCAAAGCATCCGCGAGCTTGTTCCCCTTCTGTTCATCGAAGGTGAAATGAGCGATCTCCCCACTCGTGAAATCCGGTGCATCCAGTGGCTTCACCACCTGCTCCAGTGAGTTCACCTTCTTCTCGAAAGCTGCCAGTTTTTCCTTCGTCGGCGCATCCATCAGCATCATCGCCGGAGTCGGAGGCGATGGTGTGAAGA
>JBILPY010000634.1:0-3103 GCA_044373575.1 Prosthecobacter sp.
TCGCCGTTTCCCGAATGCCCGTGGGCGTTAAAGTTTGATGCCGCTCATGCCATCAAGACCACGCGTGGCGACTGGGATTGGGAAACCGGTGCCATGCGCAATCACGTCACCGAGATGGAGCAAATCCGTGACTACGGGCTGCGGGTGGTTTTTGGAAACTGGTCCACGCTGAAGAACGACGCGAAGTTCAAGGCTGAGTTTACCAAGCAAAAGCTCAAGTGGGTGGCCTACATCGGCGGGAAGCGTGAAAGCCGCCGTCTTCTCGGCGATGTCATCCTGCGCCAGCAGGACATCATCAAAGCCCGTCCTTTCCCCGATGCCAGCGTCACCACCACCTGGACCATCGACCTTCATTACCCGAAGAAGCCGATGTGCGCCTGCGAAGCCTTCCAATCCGAAGACCGGCACATCAAGTTCGAGCCCTATCCCATCCCTTACCGCTGCCTCTATTCGCGCAATATCGAGAACCTCTTCATGGCGGGTCGAAACATCAGCGTCACCCACATCGCGCTGGGCACCGTGCGCGTGCAGCGCACCACCGGCATGATGGGCGAGGTGCTCGGCATGGCAGCATCCCTCTGCAAACAGCACACCACCACACCTCGCGGCGTGTATGAAAAGCATCTCGATGAGCTGAAGTCGCTGATGCAGCGCGGCGTCGGCAAAGAGGACCTCACCTCCAACTAGGTCCGCATTTGCCTTCGGCACACCGTTGGACAACGCTACTCTATCATTACCACGAAACGCCGCTTTGAGCCATCCTCCGTCGATCTCCCCCATGTCTCGTATGCTTATGATAAAATCCTCCCGCCAATGAAACACACCATTACAACCCTCCTCATATCCTTGCTGCTCGCATCGCTGGCCGCGCTGCACGCCGCCGAGGTGCGAGCTGATTACGATGTCATCGTCGCCGGTGCGGGGACAGGGGGCTGCGGCGCCGCGATTCAAGCGGCGCGGATGGGAGCTGCGGTATTGCTATTGGAGGAGACCGATTGGCTCGGCGGGCAGACGGCGGCGGCGGGCGTCACCTCGCAGGATTACGCGACGCCCATCCTGAAAGAATCCGGTTTGTATCGGGAGTTCTGCGAGCGCATCAAGGCGCACTACCTACCGCTCGGGAAGTCGCCGCAGGTGGCTTACTTTCTCAGTGCATTGAGCGCGGAGCCGCGGGTGGCACAGGAGATTCTGCGAACGATGCTCACGGAAGCCGGGCGGCATGGCCGGCTGGATGTGGTGACGCAAGCCAAAGTCACGCGCGTGGCGCGCGCAGGAAATGTCGTCACCGGCATCACGGCGGAGATCGCGGGCCAGACGCGGAGCATCCGCTGTCGCGTGCTCGTGGATGCGACGGAGTGGGGCGATGTCATCCCTCTCACCGGCCTGAACTACCGCACCGGAAACGGCACCCGCGATGTGCATAAGCCGGACAACGAAATCCAGCATCTCACGTGGACCGCAACAATCCGCAAGTATCCCGGCCGCGTTCCCGAGGCTCTCGTCTTGACAACCAAGCCGCCCAGTTACGACTCCGCTGTCGCGAAGTTCGAGAAGGTCATCAAGCCCGGCGACGATCCGGTGCAGTTGCCGGCTTACGCGCCGCAGAATCGGCCGTGGTTTTTCTCCACCTTCATCAGCTACCGCGCGATGCCCGACAGCCAACGCCCGCAAGACGGGCTGGATCCTGCCTCCGTGCCGGTGCCCTTGCGTGGTTCGGAAGCCTACCGAGCGGTGATTGATGCCACGCGCATCACCCGCACGCATCTCAATCAAGGCAACGACTATCCCGTCCACATCCGCGACCTCGAAGACCCGGCGAGCCGCAAGCAGACGTTGCGCGCGGCTCAACTGCGCACACTGCAACTGCTTTACCATCTCCAGCAAACGCTCGGGCACACCGACTGGAGCGTGGCCGACGACGAAGGTTACGACACGCCGCATCGACGTGCCGAGGTCGCCGCCTGGATCAAGGAACAGCCGGAGATGGAGCCGTTCCGCGAGTTGCTCCACCACTTCGCCGCGATGGAATACGCCCGCGAAAGCCGCCGCATCATCGGCCTGCACACGCTCACGGCAGCGGAGATCGAGCGCCGTCCTGGTGCGCCGCGGCGGTTCGACGATGCTGTGGCGTTGAGCGATTACATGATTGATCTCCACGGCAGCCAGCAGCCGAAGTTTCTCGAACTCGACCTCGACGTGCCGGAGAGCATCCCGGCCAAGGCTGGCGAACGCGGCTACGGCCCGTTCGGCATCCCGCTGCGCTCTTTCATCCCGGAGCAACTCGATGGCTTCCTCGCCGCCGAGAAGAACTTCTCCCAGTCCCGTCTAGCCAACGGCGCCACGCGCCTCCAGCCATCGACAATGCTCATGGGCCAAGCCGTCGGCGCTCTCGCCGCTCTGTCCGCAAGACATGAGTGTGCTCCCCGCGCCATCGCGGCCACGCTCGTGCAGCGCGTGCTGCTCGACGCGGGGTGCCTGCTGCACGTCACACCTTTGCGCGACATCGAGCCACGCACGCCGCTGCACGCCGCCGTCCAACTCTGCGCCGTGCATGGCTTGCTCGTGCCAGACAATGGCTGGTTCCGCCCCAATCAGGAACTCGCTGCCCAAGATCGTCCGAAACTCCTTGCCGAAGCCCCGCCCCATCTCAACCGCGGCGAAGCCGCGTTTCTCATCGCCGACATTCTCCAACACGAAGCCGAGGCCGCTCTCGGCAAGGCCGCAACGTCTCTCAATCTGCACGCACCGCGCACCCTTCCAGCGTCACCCAAAGAAGACCTCACCGCACGTTACCTGACGGAACCGACCAACTGGTGGATGCCCGCGCACACCGACTTCAGGAAATGGAAAGAACCGCCGCCGAAGAAAGCGGACCCAAAGACCGATGCAACGCGGTCAATCCGACCTTCGAAAGGCTCGATAAAATGAAAACTACCCGACCATTGAAGAACGCCCGCACGAGTTCACGTCGAGCGAATCCGCGAGCGGTTGCCGCGTCGGCTTCAGGAGCTCCGGGAGCGGTGCGGACTCAGCAAATATGGGTTTGCTCGTGCGAGCGGGTTGAGCCGGAATGCCTGTGGATCGGTCATGCTGGCGAAAAGGC
>JBILPY010000635.1:0-3097 GCA_044373575.1 Prosthecobacter sp.
GGGGGGGCGGGGGGGTTGTTTCAACCATGTGGCGGTATTCGTTGTGGCACCCGGAACGATGAAGCCAGCCAGGCTGCCGCGCTCCTGGGGCATGGACTGGTAGAGACAAACGGCCCCCATGGGGCCGCTGAAAGTGATGGGCGTTCCATCAGCAAGCCGCCCAGTGCAAAGCACCAAGCCTTTGGAGGTCTTGGTGGCGGTGCAGGTCAGGTAGCCCGATCCAAAAGGAACATCGAGACCCGTCTGGCTATGAACCAAGGCAAAGTTGGCCGAGTAAGTTGTCACGGGATACGTCTTCCATCCATAAAAGTAGCTCGTGGCAGAGCCGTCAGAGTTTTGAAGATGGAGACGCAGGGGCACGTTGCCGGGGCTGTAGAGAAAAGTCCCCGTGAGTCTTTGGAGATCTCCCGAAGTGGACAGCGTGGCGCTGAAGTCCGCGCCGTCGTCACCCAGGACGAGCCGCCCGGCAAAGGTCGCCGGAGTGGTGCCCGTGATGATCTTACCGCTGTAGGCACCGGAACTTGTCACCGTCATTTCAAATCGGGACGCGAGGTTGCGGTTGAGGACAGGATCACGCTGGACCAGACCGATGTAGCCACCCGGCAGACTATCCACCGGCTGATATAAAGGAGCGACTTGGAAGGACCATTGAACCGTCGAGGTTCCTTTGGCATTCTTGGCCGTCAGCGTGGCAGTGAAATCTCCAGCCAGATCAAAGGCACCTCTCACCCAGCCATCCGAAGACAGAGTCAGGCCGGGCGGCAGGCCCTTGATGGTGAGGGTGGCGGGCTGCTCGGCGATGGTGATCTGCTGGGCGAAAGCATCGTTCACCCTGACATCTTGGCTGAGGAATGAGGGCGTGATCACCGGTTTGCTGATGACAGCCGTTTGCGTGATCGTCACAGATGCTCCTCCTAGCTTTAGCAGAGCTTTGCGGGTGACTGCACCGGGGTTGGGCAGCACCTTGAGCACGAGGCTTCCAGGCCCCGGCACATTTGGCAAAGTAGCCGTGATCCAGGCGGGAAGACCGGTGACACTCCACCATGTCTGTTCTGGAGCCACGACATCGAGAGTGAGTGTCGTCCCCTCGGGTGGTGACTGAGTCGGGCCGCTGACCTGAATCCCTGTGGGCACAGCTGCCGCGAGGGTGCGGAAGGTGCGCGTGGAGCCTGTGGCATAGCCCACCGAGCTCTCACCTCGGATACGGTAATGATACGTCACTCCAGGGCGCAGACCCGTCAGTGCTGCCGAGACATTTACGGAGGCAGTTCCAGCAATCGTGTCTGGAGAAGCGGCGATGCTTTGCCCAAGCGAGGATGTGAGGCCGTAGTCGAAAAACATCTGCCTTGTCACCCCATTGGCTTTGGCGGTTCCCTGAAGAATCGCTGAGCCCGCCGTGATCTGTGTGGCAGCGCCTGTCACTACCGTAAAGGGCGATGCCGCCACTCCCGTGCCAAGCAGCGAGAGAGTGAAAGCCGCCTCATCACCATCACTGCTGAACAAGGTGATGACCGCCTGCCGTGCGCCGAGGGCTTTTGGGCTGAAGCTCAAAGTCAGCACTTGGCTCATTCCCGGTGCGAGTGATGTGGGCAGGGGCTCCAGGAGGGTGAAGTCGGCAGCAGATTCACCCGACAGCTCCGCCTTCAACCCCGTGAGGCTGGCCGATCCATCGTTACGGATCGTGACACTCAGGGATCTCTTTGCCCCCAGACCCGTGCCGATATCTCCGAACTCAAGCGTGGCCCCCGAATTCAAGCTCTGTGAAGCGTCATTTAGAACGGTGATCTCCTCGCCTTCGAAGTTGTAATCCTCGATGCTCTCGATGATGCCCGTGCTGGCATTGCCGAGACCCACGCTGATGTCAGCGCGGGCACGAATGCGGCCCTTGGCAGGCAGTTCCATGCCAGTGATTTCCCAGCCTCCGCTGATCCGCTGGCCGGGGCCGAGTTCCAGCCATGTGCTGCCACCATCCCGGCTGAGAGCGAACCGAGTCCGAAGAGCCTCAGGGCTGCTTCCAGCGCGCATCCAGGTCACTTGATTCCTGGAAGTGACCTCCAGACTTTCCGTGGCTGGGTCGTTGGTGAGCAGAGTTAGATTGGCGTCTGGCACATCATTGACGGAGCTGAATCTGCCGCCGACCCAAAGCTGCCCATCTTTGCGAAGAGTCAGGCTGTTCACTTCCGAGATCGACTGCAACTCGGTCGCGAAGCTCGTATCCTGCTGTCCATTGGGCAGCAGTCGCACCACGCCGATGGTTCGGACAAGATTGGTTCCCCCCAGAATGTTGCATTTGCCGAGAAGAACCTTTCCATCAGCCTGAAGGGCAAGCGTCGTTGGAGAGCCCGTAAAGCCGACGGGCGTGTAAGACGTGTCGTGGGACAGGTCAGGGTGGAGTCGAGCCAGCGTACGAGTCGAGCCACCTAGCGTGAACATGCCCGTCAGCAAAAATCCGCCTTCTGGCAGCGGCAGGATGCCGTAAACATAACCAGTGATCGGCAGCGTTTGACGAACATCGCCAAAGCGGTTGTAAACACGTAGGCCATCGTCTTGGCCGATCAAAAAGCTGCCATCAGGCAATCTGACCATGGAGAAAATGGATGAGGTGGCGCGGCTGTAGAAAGTCAGATCCTGCCGGCCATCCCAGGTGAAACGGCGGACATAGTGTACCCCATTCAGGCCCGAAAGAGCATAAGGGGTGCGACTAGCCAGCCAAAAACCGTCGCCATCGGGAACGATCGAGGTGATCGAACTGGCCAGACTGATGGGACTCGGAAGGCTGGGGTCCACCTGCCCAGAACTCAGATACTGCGCGAAGCCACGCTGAGTTCCAAACTGGCTTCCCCCCAACAGCAAGGATCCATCATCCGCCGTCAGCAGGCTGGTTGAGGATGATATAGGCGGAACGTAGTCAGTCACCACAGCGCCTTGGTCCGTCATTTTGGCCAAACCCAAGCGCTGCTGACCGCCGATGGAACCAAAGCTGCCTCCCACGATCATGCTGCCATCAGGCTGGGGGGCGATCATTCGCACACTTGTTCCGGGCTGAAGTTGAAGTGACTGGAAGCTAAAATCCAAATCTCCTGCCTTGGGGGCGGCT
>JBILPY010000636.1:0-3093 GCA_044373575.1 Prosthecobacter sp.
GACTACACTGTCTCTTCCGCCAAGAATCTGAAGAACCGCGACGAGTACGTCGGCCCACTGCCACCCGAACTCGCGAAACTCGGCCAGAAGCCACAGATGCGCGCAGGAAACGACAATTTCCTCCCCATCCCTCTCAGTGAACCCGCCCTCCCGACCAAGCCTGGTGCAGCCCCTGGTCCTGGAGGTCTCCTGCCTGCAGTGCCGGAAGAAAAACCTGCACTTCTTCCTGTCCCTGCCGCTCCGACTATCAGCCCCACGGTCCCTGCTCCAGGCACCACGCTGCCAGTGCCGCCAAAGCCACCGGCTCCGTAATATTACCGGCTTAGTCTGGCTCGCTCTCTTCTCACACCACTCCCAGCCTGGATGAAAACGCTCCTTCCCCTGATTTCTCTTTGCCTCGTCCTCAGCAGCTGTGCTGGCTACCATCTCGGTGGCCAGAAGCCTGCCCACCTCGCAGGCATCACGAAGCTGGCCGTCCCCACATTTGAAAATGACACCCTGGAGCCACGGCTTTCCTCTGTGGTCACGAATGCTCTCATCAAGCAGATCCAGATGGATGGCTCCTACCAAATCGTCTCCAAGCACGATGCCGAAGCCGTGCTCGAAGGCGTGATCGTTCGCACCAATCGTTCCCAGTTCCGCTCCGCTCGCCGTAACGTCCTGCGCACCTCCCAGCTCCAGATGCGCCTTACCGCCAGCTTCACGATCCGTGATACTGCTTCAGGCCGCCCCCTTCACACCGGCAATGCTTCGGGTCTGTCCTATGTCATTCTCGGTGCCAACGTCCAGAACTCCGAAGCACAGGCTCTCGATGACGCCGCCCAGCGCCTCGCCTCCAGCCTCGCCAACGAAATCTCCGAGGGATGGTGACCCCGCCGGAGGATAGGCAGCCTGCAGATGCCTCACCTGATGACGAGTCTGAAGTGCTCAGTGCTCAGTACTCAGAGGATATTGAGGCTGATCTCGATGAGCTGGTCATCGAGAATCTGAGCTTCGCCGCCGAACCTGCTCTCTATCTAGTCGCCACGCCCATCGGCAATCTCGCGGACATCACCCTCCGTGCGCTGGATGCGCTGAAGCGGGTGGATCTTATCGCCTGCGAGGACACACGCCATTCGGGCCGACTCCTTTCCCATCACGGCATCCGTGGCCGACTCGTTAGTCTGAACGAGCACAACGAAGCCCGCCGCATCCCGGAACTCATCGCCCACATTAAAAATGGCGGCAGCGTGGCACTCATCTCCGATGCCGGGATGCCCACTGTTTCCGATCCAGGGCAAAGGCTCGTCCAGAGCATCGTCGCGGCAGGATTGAGAGTCGAGAGCCTTCCCGGACCCAGCGCCGTGATCACCGCCCTCGCTGCCAGTGGACTGCCCACCGTGCCTTTCTACTTCGGCGGCTTCCTTCCTCATAAAAAAGGCCAGCGCGAAAAGGAACTCCTCGCCGCCATGCAGCGCGAGGCTACCAGCCTCTACTTCGAGAGTCCCTATCGTCTCGTGGACACTCTCGGCATGATTTCCGCCGCCAAACCCGATCACCGAATCGTCGTCGCCCGCGAGTTGACGAAGAAGTTTGAGGAATTCCAGCGCGGTCCGGCACAGCAAGTGCTTTCTCACTACCAAACCAAGACACCCAAAGGCGAAATCACCCTGGTCATCGCACCTGTTGAGCTTCCCAAATGGGTGACTTGGTGATTCCGACTTTCAATCCCATCCCATGATCCCCGCTCCCTGCGACCTCGGCAATACCCCTGAAGCCATCAAGGCCTCAATCGTCAATCACGTCCGCTTCACCCTCGGAGCCTTTGTGGACAGCGCCAGTGCCAATGACTGGTGGGTCGCCACCTGCCTCGCCGTGAGAGATCGCGTCATGGACGGAGCCACGAAGTCCCGCGCCCTGCACCGCCATTCTGGTGTCCGCCGCATTCATTACCTCTCGCTCGAATATCTCATGGGCCGTCTGCTGGAGAACAATCTCCGCAACTCCGGCCTCTACGATGCCACGAAGGCCGCCCTTCACGACATGGGCAAGGACCTCGATACCCTCCTCCAAAGCGAACCCGACATGGGTCTCGGCAATGGTGGTCTCGGACGCCTGGCCGCCTGTTTCATGGACAGCCTCTCCACGATGAATCTGCCCGCCATCGGCTACGGCATCCATTATGAGTTCGGCCTCTTCCGTCAGGAGTTTGTGAACGGCAAACAGGTCGAGCATCCCGACGCCTGGATGCGTGATGGCTCCCCTTGGAAAATCGCCCGCCCGAGCTACCGCCAGCGCGTTCATCTCTACGGCCGCGTCATCCAGAAGTTCGACGACCACGGCAATCCTCACGCCGAATGGATCGACACCAAGTGCCTGCTCGGCCTGCCCTGGGACATCCCCATCGTCGGCTATGACAGCCACACAGTGAACGTCCTCCGCCTCTGGCAGGCGCAGGCTGATGAAGACTTCAATTTCCAAGTCTTCAACGAAGGCAGCTACATCGAGGCCCTCCGTGAAAAAGCCATCGCCGAGACCGTCTCGAAGGTGCTTTACCCGAACGACGCCACCGAGTCCGGCAAAGAACTCCGCCTCGTGCAGCAGTACTTCTTCGTCGCCTGCTCGCTCGCCGACATCGTCCGCCGTTTCAAAGGCGGCTATTCCCTGCCCTGGAGCGAGTTCCCGTCGAAAGCCGCCGTTCAGCTCAACGACACGCATCCCGCCGTCGCCATCCCCGAGCTCATGCGCATCCTCGTCGATGAGGAAGGTCTCCCATGGGCGCAGGCTTGGAAGATCTGCCAGGAAACCTTCAGCTACACGAACCACACCCTTCTGCCCGAAGCGCTGGAAATGTGGTCTGTCGCCCTCTTCGAGCGCGTGCTCCCACGCCATCTCCAGATCATCTACCGCATCAACGCCCAGTTCCTCGAAGGCGAAGTCGAGGCCAAATGGCCGGGCGATGCCGAGAAAAAACGCATCCTCTCACTCATCGATGAGCGCGGCGGCAAATACGTCCGCATGGCCCACATGTCCGTCCTCGGTGGACACGCCACCAATGGCGTCGCCGCACTGCACACGCGTCTGCTTTGCGAGCGACTCTTCCCCGAGTTCCAT
>JBILPY010000637.1:0-3089 GCA_044373575.1 Prosthecobacter sp.
GGTCTAGGACGAAATTGATGAAGGCATGTGCGAGGGCGGTCTGCGGGGCGGTCTTGGGGATGACCATTTCATCACAACTGATGGTGACGCCTTCGCGGGGGATGAGAATCTGGACCTTCGGGTTTTCCATCTGTACCTGGAACAGGTCGCTGCTGTAGCCATGAACGAGATGAAACTCGGCGGAGTCGATACCCGCCTTGTAACCTTCGTTATCAAAACGAGCGATGGTCTTTTTCCAGCGGATGAGCACGTCCCGTGCAGCGGCGAGTTGGGCATCATCGTGGGTGTTGATGCTGTGCCCGAGTGACATAAGCGCCGCGCCGATGGCCTCGCGCATGTCATCAAGCATGGTGATGCGCCCTGCGAGAGCTGGGCGGTCGAACATGGACCAGGAGGCCACGGCGTCCTTCACCTTGTCACGATGCACAGCGAGGCCGGCATAAGAGAGCGTGTAGGGCACGCTGTGCTGCATCGTTTGATCTGGCAGCTTAGCGAGCAGGGTAGGATCAATGTGCTTGAGATTCGGCAGCAGCTTGTGCTCAAGATTTTGCAGCATGCCGTCAGCTTGCATGACCTGGATCATGTAAGCGGTGGGAAAGATCAGGTCGTAGCCCTGCGCGCCGGCTTTGAGCTTGGCATACATGGATTCGTTCGAGTCGAAGGTGTCGATGACGACGCGGCAGGAATGCTTCGCCTCAAATTTCTCGATGGCCTCCGGGCTGATGTAGTCCGCCCAGGTGAAGATGTGCAGCGTGTCTGCGGCGAGCGCAGGCAAGGCAAGGAGGAAGCAGGCGAGGAAGTGTTTCATGCGCGGCGGGCGGTGAATCGTGTGCAAACACCGCCGCCTTCCACCACGGCGGGAAGTTGCTCAGCCTTGCGACCGCTGGCGATGATGCACTGCACTCCGCTATTCACAGCGTCCTGTACGGCGCGGAGTTTGGAGATCATGCCGCCGGTGCCGAGGGCGGTTTTTTCCTCCTGGGCATGATGGATCACGGCGTCCACATCCTCGACGACGGGGATGGGGCCTTCTTCGGGGTGCTTCATGTCACGCAGCAAACCGGGGGCGCTGGTGAGCAGGATGAGGGTGTCGGCTTTCCAAAGGCAGGCGATGCGGGAGGAGAGCTTGTCGTTGTCGCCGAAGCGCAGCTCCTCGATGGCGACGCTGTCGTTTTCATTGATGACGGGGACGATCTGGGGGAACTCCAGCAGGCGCTCCAGTGTGGCTTTGACCCGCAGGGCACGCTCTTCCTGGGCCAGATCTTCGTGCGTGACGAGGAGTTGGGCCACGTGCAGGCCGTGGTCGCGCAGCAGATTTTCATACGCGTGCATGAGGTGGGTCTGACCCACGGCGGCCAGCGCCTGGAGCGTGGTCATGTCGCTGGGGCGGGTGGACATCTCCAGAGGCTTAAGCCCGGAGGCCACGGCACCGCTGCTGACCACCACGACGCTATGCCCGGCCTGCTTCATCAGGGCGACGGCCTCGACGAGCTTGCGCAGTTGCACCGGATCAGGCTCGGGCGTGTTGAGCTTGGTCAAAATGCCGGAACCGAATTTGAGGACGATGCGCTGTGGGGCTGCGTGAGACATGGCTGGAAAGGGCGGCCATGAAAGAGCAGGAGGGCAGGGGAGGCAAGGAGGGAGAGCAAAGGAAGACTTTCCCTTGCCGCTCTGCGCCTCCCGTCCATTCTCGGCACCCCATGCGCGTCCTGCTCACCACCACCAGCTACCAAGACACTCCCGGCGATCACCACGCCCTGCTCGAATCCCAGGGATTCGACATCCACCGCGAGCGCGGCCCTTTGCCAGAAAGCCGCATGTTGGAGCTGGCGGGTGACTTCGATGCCTTCCTCTGCGGTGACGACGAGATCACCAAGGCCGTTTTGGACAAAGCCCTGCCTCGCCTGAAGGTCATCAGCAAATACGGCATCGGCCTGGATAAGATCGACGTCACCGAATGCACCGCGCGGAAGCTGCCCGTGCTCTTCACCCCCGGCGTGAATCACACCACCGTCGCCGAGCACACCTTCTGTCTCCTGCTGGCCCTCGTCCGCAACCTCGTCGATAGTGCCAATGCCGTCCGCGAGGGGAAATGGAAGCGCGTCACCGGCAATGAGATCTGGAACAAGAAGATCGGCATCGTCGGTCTGGGCCGCATCGGCCAGGAAGTCGCCAAACGCGCCCTCGCCTTCGGCATGGAAGTCCACGGCATGGACCTCTACTGGCCCGAAGCCTTCGCCAAAGAGCACCCCGTCACCCGCCATGACAGCATCGAGAGCCTCATCGCCCAAGTCGATGTCCTCAGCCTACACGCCAACCTCAGCGAGAGCACCCGCCACCTCGTCCGCGCCGACCGCATCGCCTTGGCAAAGAAAGGCCTGCTCGTCATCAACACCTCCCGCGCCGAGCTCGTTCACATGCCCGACATGATCGCCGCCCTCGATGCCGGAACCGTCGGCGGCTACGCCACTGACGTGCTCGACGAAGAGCCGCCGCCCGCCGATCACCCGCTCCTGAAGCACGCGAAAGCCCTCATCACCCCCCACATCGGCAGCCGCACCTACGAAAGCGTGCCCCGCCAGGCCATGCGCGCTACTTTAAACCTCGTGAACTACCTCACAGGCGCAGCGGATGTGATTCAGGCAAATAAGTTCTGATCTGCTCTCACTTCAAGCTTCCCTGCCAGAAACGACGTTGATACTCTCATTGCGAATCAAACGTCATGCCCGAACTCTCACGCTTCTTCGGCATCATCATCCGAATGTTCTCCGAACCTTCGGAGCGACATCATGAACCGCATTTCCACGCTTACCATGGGGAGCACGTTGCCGTGTTTACCATCTCGCCAGTAGCTTTGATCATCGGCTATCTACCCCAGCGTCAGCAGCGCCTTGTCGAAGCCTGGGCAGAGCTTCACGCCGAAGAACTGCTTTCGGACTGGCAGCTTCTGCAACAAGGTCGCAAGCCTGCTCCCATCTCGCCCTTGCAGTAATCAGACGTCATGAACCATCCTCTTTACCGCATCACCTCTGTCGAATGTATCCAGCCTCATTCGCTGCGTCTGAGCTTCAATGACGGGCTGGACCGCA
>JBILPY010000639.1:0-3080 GCA_044373575.1 Prosthecobacter sp.
TTGTTTGCCCTCGGGCTGGCCATCGAAGCCGATGATGACGACCTGATCGGCGCGTCCGGCTTTCTCCAAAGCACCGCGTGCGCCGAGGGCGGAGGGATCATTGATGGCAAAGATGCCGACCATGTCGGGGTGAGCCTGCAGCATGTCTTCGGCGGCCTTGTAGCCTTTGTCCTTGGCTCCGCCGCCGTCGAGTTCGCTGACGATCTCGATCTTGGCGGGTGACTTAGCATTGTGTTCGGCGAGGACTTCTTTGAAACCTTTGACGCGGAGGATGCAGGACTCCACCTGCTTGAGATCCAGCACGCCGATCTTGCCCCCCTTCCCTGCCAGCGCTTCGATCATGGCGCGGGCGGCCTGTTTGCCGCCATCAAAGTTATCCGTGGCGACCTGGGTGATGATCTTCACGCCGGGCTCCTGACACGGGACATCGACGGTGAAGACCGGGATGCCTGCGGCATTCGCCTCCTGGATCACTGGCACGATGGCTTTGGAATCCGCGGGACTGAGGATGATGGCGGCGGCCTTTTTGACGATGAAGTCCTTCACCTGATTGCTCTGCCGGGCCACATCGTTGTCGGCGCTGACGATCAGGGTTTCGTAGCCCTGCTTCTGAGCCTCGGCGGTGATGTTGTCGCCGATGACTTTGAAGAAGGGATTCTGCAAAGTCAGCAGCGAGGCGGCGATGATGCCGCGTGCTGGTTTGGCCTCAGGCGTGGACTTGCCACAGCCCGCGAAAGTGAGCGAGGCGACAAGAGAAAGAAAGGTGCGAGAGGTCATGGTCAACACGTGGCGTGGATCACTTAGGCACGGCGAGGTTACTCAGGGCACCACTGGCACCGACGGCAATCATCACGACGATGGCCACAAAGTAGATGACGAACATGATGATCATCATGACGCCGATGAACTTCCAAAAGGCGCGTTGCTGATCGAGTGCCTTCACGAGGTCTTCGGCGCTACGGCTTTCGGCAAGCTTGCGGATAGCAGTGCCATAAGCCCAGATTTTCATGGATGGATAGAGATAGAGGAAACCAAACACCACATAAGCCGCCGCCATGCCGATCAGCATGCCTTTTTCCGCCATACCGGTCTGGGCCGAGGCAAGTCCTGCGATCGCACCGATGCCGACGGCGATGCCGCCGAGAAGCATGAGTCCCGTGGCGATCCACATCATGACCCCGACAAATCGGACCCATGGCTTCGTGCGCTGAAGCTGGGTGATAGCCTCCGAGGGAACGGCCTCCGTGGTGGTCTGACTGCTGGAGCCGAAGAGATTCGCGGAGGGGGAGTTGTAGGGGTTGGATTCCATGAGTGGATGGGAAGATGATTTAAACTGACAAATGCGAGGCTAGCTTTTTCACTCGGCCATTGTCAAAACCAAAGGCAGCCGCTGGATCGGAGCCAAGAGGACCTATTCCTCGAGGCGATCTTCCACCCTACAGCAGCGAAAACGCAGGAGGCATTCATGGCCAAAGCGAGTGTCTGAATTTTTGGACCCCTTAAAATGCCCCCCTTTCACTATCTGCTGCAGGACAGACTCGATCAGGTGAGGCGATTCCTTACCAAGGGCACCCAAACAATTGTCCGGCTGACTCCGACAATTGTCCGGACGACTCGGAGAGTTGTCCGACTGACCCAGACAATTGTCTGGACGACCCTGACAAGGGGGCGGTTGGGCCTACAAAGCCCAGGGGACAGGCCGGAGAAGTTCATTTCCCAGCGGCTGCACATGGCGAGCGCGCAGCACCGTGAACCGAGAGAGATGGGAGCCCTGCCCCAAGAGAAAAAACTCAGCCAACTCTACCGAAAGCCCCTCGAATCCTAACGGCTGAATTTCTAGAATTCCGCAAAATGAATCACCTGCCCCCTTTCACCTGTCCAGCCCACGGTCAGGTGCTCTCGACACCTCACCTCCCGCCAAAATCCAACTCTTGGGTCGATAAACGACATCGTTTGTCGATTACATTACATAAGGTGGTCGATCCCCGACATCGTTTGTCGATCACATTACATAAAGTGGTCGATCCCCGACATCGTTTGTCGATCACTTTACATAAGGTGATCGATCCACGAGACTAGGTGATCGATCCACGAGAGCATGTGATCGAAAAACGAGCTCATTGATCGGCCACCTTAGCCAAGGTGATCCATACCTGAGAGCTAATCATCGAAGCCCGAGGGCAAACAAACCGGGCATGGCACACACTTCCCCCTCACTGAGGCCGTCCGCCCGGCACTCATCGTATGCCGCCGCCTCCGGGCCACGTCTCATCCTTGCCTTTGAGCCCGTCATCCGCACTCCACGCCCGAAACGCGAGCCATGACGGCAAGGATCGCCCTCATGGACGCCCCAATCTCAAGGCATCCTCTCTGAAAAGCGCCGACTTCAGACCTCCCGGCATGTCATTTGGAGAAGGAGAACCCAGAAGGTCCGACACCCGCAGCCAGTGCATGATCGTGGGAGCCAGAAACACCGTGTGGTGGGAGCGCTGGGGAAGGTCTTGCCGGGGGCCAAGTAGCTGCTCAAACTGCAACGTGAGAACCTACTAGCGAGTGTCTAATTTCTGAAATTCCGCAAAATGAAACACCCACCCCCTCGAATGGCCGCGTGCTCACCGATTTCGCTTTCATCCAGATGGACGAAGACCGCTGGTATCCCGACATGCGGAAGGACGCCAGGAAGTAACCAGTAACCGCCCCAGAGCCATGCCCCAAAGGCAGAAAGCCGCTCATGACACCCCCAACCAGCCGGATAGTTCGGCGAAGGAGATTCATCGTGTCAGCGACACACAGCCCGCCGGACACATCCGCCCTACAACCAGCCTGCCGCCCTGCGGAACGCTCACCCGGTTTCGCAATGCGGCAAGACAGCTCCACCAGCCCCGAAACCTCAGCTCGGGAAGTCAAAAAAACACTTGGCACTGCGGTCCGACCATCTTCCGGATCTCCTCCACATCCGCCTCGGTTAGGCCAGTGCAGCCATGGAGATTAAGTGTTTTTAAATGCCGGGATCCGGCAAGTCCGCTGAGGGATTGGTATCCGCGCAAGCCGGTGCAACCAAGGAGAAAGATTGTTTTGAG